>JAZSMZ010000070.1:0-11466 GCA_045536155.1 Eubacteriales bacterium | reverse complement strand
ACCAAAAGCAGGATGCGTAAATCACAAAAAAATCTCACCGCATTACGAGGCTTCTCATAAGGATGTTTACCGTAGGGGATTGATCGCCCGCAAACAACAGCAAATCAAAAAACGGGCGACCAATGGTCGCCCCTACAAACAAATTTCGGCAGAGACATTGTTTTCTCTGCCGGTTTGTGTTATAATGGGGTTACATCGTAGGGCGGGGGTTTACTCCCGCCGTCTTGTTGGCTTAGATCCTATGTTACGGCGGGAGCAAGCCCCCGCCTACGATATACCTCATTATAACACAAATCGGCAGAGAAAACAATATCCTTGCCTAAATTTGTTTGTAGGGGCGACCATTGGTCGCCCGTTTTTTGATTTGCGGTTGTTTGCGGGCGATCAATGATCGCCCCTACAGTAAACATCCTTATGAGAAGCCTCGTAAAGGCTGTCATTTTTATTTACATGTTCTTCAAAAGCTCATTCATCTTGGGCGTCACGCCGAGCATCGCTATGGCCTCGTCGTATTGCGCCTGAAGCTCTGCGAGGCGAACCTTTGACAGCGGCTTTTTGCGTTTTATCGCGCGAATCAGCACGTTTTTGGGCGTTTCATCGGGATCGACAAGCTCGATCGCCGTCACCGAATAGTTTTCAAGCTCAAGCCTTTTAGCGCGCAGGGCATCTGTTGCCGCATCGCACAGCTTTTGCTTTAAGATGGGGTAGTCGGTTATAAATCCGAGCGCGGGAGAGGAGATCTGCGAAAACATCTCGTGATGGCAGCAGGGTGTCGACAAAATAACACCGACCCCGTATTTCACCGCACCCGACAGTACGATATCGGTGGCGATATCGCAGGCGTGGAGCGATATCATCATATCAAGATGCTCATCTGGCACAAATTCGAGCGCGTTCTGATGCAAAAATACCATGCCGTCGTATCCGAGCCGCTTCGCACCGTCGGCGCAGAGAGAGATGACGTCCGCTTTAAGGTCGACTCCGTACATTTTGACCTTTCTGCCCTTGATCGCACTCAGATACCAATAGACCGCAAAGGTGAGATAGCTCTTGCCGCAGCAGAGGTCGCACACGCTCAACGTCCCATCTGACGGGAGCGAGGGATACACGTCGCCAACGATCTCAAGAAAACGGTTGATCTGGCGGTATTTTGCCCGTCTGCGGTCGAAAACGCGTCCGTCATCGCCGCAAATGCCCAAAAATTGCAAAAAGGGCAATGCCGAAGGCTCGTCAAGTATATGCTTTTTCTCGCCGTCGTGCGCCTTTATCTCGGCGCTCTCGCCCGACGATCTGATTCCGTTTTTAATATGCACCGAAAGGGATTTCGACACCATTACGACGCAGTTGCCCGCCGTTGTGATAATATCGGTCTGCCTGTAATCGCCCACCGCCATAGCACCGCACTCGTCGGGCGCTTTGTCAACGGCAATATTCCGATGGATCGCCTTGCCGTCGGTCTGAAAACTTTCAAGCTGCAAAAAAAGTCCGTCACCCTTCGTAAAGAGGGTGGCAACAGTCTTTATAATATTTTTGTCGCGCGCTTTGCTGAAAACGATCTTTTTAAAGATTCGTCTTTCAATAGCCGACGAGATTATTTGTGACAGCTGTTCATTTGTGTTCATTATCGAATATGCCCTTTCGTGAGCGCTTTGTTTTGCGATGATATTTTATCATAAAGACGATATCTTTGTCAACATAGAGCAAAATTGTTTTTTTATTTGTAAAAATAATCGCTTGACTTGTTTTTTATCATTTGATATACTAAAAGCGCAATTTTTGAAATTCGGAGATCAAAATGAAGAAAAGTATAAAACTCTTTTCCCTGCTTCTTGCGATGCTGCTTTTACTCGCCTCGTGCGCGTCAAACGGCGATAAGGGGGCAGACACGACCGAAGAGGAGACCCTGTTTTCCGAGGGACGCTTCGATTGGGGCACCGCTCCGCCCAAGGTTGACAACACCGACTACAACACGTACGAATACAATTTTGACATCTATGCGCTCAGCGCATCGAGCCGCAACGTACTGACGTCAGAAGGCGTTGCCGCCTACCGCGATCTTGTTGACGCCATCGAAAAATACCGTCCGTCGATAGAGATCGATGCCGCCGACTATTCCGACGTCGTTCTTGCCCTGCTTGAGTGCTATCCGCCCGCCGCTCTTGTTTCATCTCTTGAATTTGTGCCCGACAATATATTCGCCGAGTTGCCTAACGAAACGGCCGATACGAATCCGACCGATGAAGATCAAGAGGCTGAATCGGAAGAATTTGCGCCCATAGATGTAAGCGGCAGGATCATTATCAGCTATTACCGCACCGAAAGCGAGCATTTCGATGCTCTCGACCGCTTCTACAACGGTGCCGCAAAGATACTTATCGATGCTTCGTCATACGAAAGCGCGGAGATGCGCGCACTCGCGCTCTACACCGACTGCGCCAACAAATTCCCCGACGTAACGGGAGTTGCACTCGACCGATTCGATTCCCTCTGCCTTAATTCCAAAATGATCCTCGACGATCTTTACCGCCCGAGCGGCGCAAGCCAAAACTCCATCTTCCACTATCTTGCCCTGCAGCTCGGATTTGATGCCGCAGTAATCAAAGGTCAGCTGCACGGAAACGAGCATTTGATCAATGCCCTCCTGCTCGACGGAAGCTGGTACTATTTCGATCCCTCGCTTGAGCATTCCAACACTTACGGACAGGCTCTTTCCTTCTTCGGTCTGAACCAGGCCTCATTTACCAAAGAAGGCTTCCTCTCCGAATACATCCCGGGCGCCGATCTGACGAACTATTCGTTCACAGCGCCAATAACCACAGCCCCCGCAATTTATGCCGTCAGCGAGCGCTTCGTTCCCCTTCGCGGTTCGATCTACGCCGCTATCGATTTTGAAACGGGAATCGCCACGCTGTATACCGAGGAAGCTGTCGAAAGCACCGAATTCAAATTTAACACAAAATAAAAAAGGAGCAAACGCTCCTTTTTTTATTGGCAATATTTTTTGTATATCTCTCTCATTTCGTCTTTATTGATCACATACGGGCTGTTCTGATAATTTCCCGCATCAGCCGTTTTCGAAAGGTAAAGCTCGATCTCATCGTCGCTAAGCTTGTCATTAAAGCCGCAAAGGCCGTTGGTGATCTCGCATATCTGATCGCGAGTGTAGCCGACCGCGGCAAAAAATGCATCTGTCAGTCTCACGCCCTCGTCGCACTTGCGATTGTAATCGATATACGCTTCGGTGAAAAGCGCACACGCCTTTCCGTGAGGCAGCGAGCGGAACATGGTGATGTTGTATCCGAGCGGATGGGGGAATCCCGTGCCAGTGGTGTTTATGGCAATTCCCGCCTCGCACGATGCATAGAGCAACAATTCGCGCTCGGCAAGGGTAAAGCCGTCCTGCTTTTTCGAGATGATATCAAGGATCGTCCTCGCACCCCACACCGAAAAAAGTCGGGATATAATGGTCGACTTTGGCGAGAGATAGGACTCAATACAGTGGCAGAATGCATCGAGCGCGGTGCTGACGGTGTATTCCTTCGACAGCGACATGGTATATTTTGCATCCAAAAAAGCATAGGTGGGATATGACCACTCATTTTTGAAGGTTCGCTTTTTGTTCTCGCCGTCAAGCGATATTACCGCATAGTTATTGCCCTCGCTGCCCGTGCCTGCGGTAGTGGGAATGGCGATGAGGGGAAGCGATTTCTTTTTACAGTCGGTGAAAAGTCCTTTTTCGCATACGTCTGCATTGGCGGCGAAAGCGGCGATCGCCTTTGCCGCATCTATCACCGAGCCGCCGCCGATTCCTATGATGAAATCGGCGCCGAAAGCGATAGCCTCGCGTCCGCCATCAAAGCATACCGACAAAAGTGGGTTTTCGGTGATCCTGTCGTACACCTTGTATTCGACACCCTTCTCGCCGAGTACCTTTACAACGTCATCGAGCGCGCCCGACGCGACAGCGGAGCGCCGTCCGGTAACGATAAGGCATTTTTTGCCCAAATCGAATACCTTCGCGTGTTTTTTTACACAATCTATCCCCGACATAATTTCGACGGGCATATTGAAATCAAATTTCATATTAAATATCACCTTTCAGCAATATGAAAAAATGCGGAACGGTCAGCTTTTCGACCGTCCCGCTATTTTTTGATTATTGTTTTTTGAAGAGTGCCTCGTACTGGCTGTAGACGGAGTTGGGGTTATCGGGATTAATTGCCTCCAAAACGTATTCATTCGAAGCAATGATATTCAGCAAATATTCAACATACTTCTTGGGAGTTGTGATGTTGACCTTGGACGAAAGCTGCATGCCGTTAGCGTAGCGAGGATATTCGCCGGGCTCGAAGTTTTCAAGCTTTTCAAATATTTCTGCCGAGAACTTTTCAAGTCCTTCGAGAACGAGGGGCATTTCCATGAATGTAAGGGTGACCTCTTCGGTAACCTTATCACCGTTTTCATCGATGGTTTCAACGGTCTTTGTAATCTCGGTGGGAACGTCGGTCTTTACTACGAATCCAAGGTAGGGGTTAACGGAGCTGTTAAGGTTATGCTCCTTTGCCAATGCCCAGCTGTTAGCCGAAAGAGAAAGCTCCTCTGCGGTCATCTTATCGGTCTGCCAGAGCTTGAACTGGTTACCGGTGTGAACGGGATTCATGTTGTAATCGTCGTTGAGGATAGTAACCTCACCGGTGAGTACGTCGCGCTCAAAGTTATATCCGGGTGCGCCGTACTGGAAGATGTTTCTGAACTCCTCGTCAACGGTGAGCATGGTGACGATCTCCATCGAACGGGTGATCGATCTTGTGTAGTTTGCTACGGCATACATACCCTCGTATGCATTCTGATCGGTAAAGGTGGGATACTTAAAGACCTTTACGTAGTAATCATCGGTATTAAACCGAGCAACGGAGGTGCTGTCGCCCTTGATGAATGCAACACCGAAATCTCCGCTTTCAAGAGCAGCGGTATCCTTGGTAAGATATCCCGACATTTTCCAATCCATCAATGCGGCCTGGTCGTTCATGTTGGCACGAACGCTGAGCGCGATCTTAAGCTCGGTATACTGTCCGCTCGAAAGTCTGTCTGCGGTGTATCCGCCGAGAACGGAGGGAGTGTCGTTGATGTAGTGAACAAAAGAGCCTACACCGTAGGTATCTACAACGGGAGTGATTCCTTCATCGTACTGTGCAACAGACAAAACGAAATCGTTGAGCGTGCCTGTACCCTCGATATCCTCGATATCGAAATAGTACTTGTCAAAGAGAGCGCGATTGATAACAACGTATTCGAACTCGCCAACCATGTGGTTGTTGGGAATAGCGTAGGTCTTGCCGAATCTCTTTGCGGCGGTGAGGAATGCGGGGTGTATGTAGTCCTTTAAGATCTTGGAGTTTCCGCTGAGCTCGTCATCGAGCTGAACGAGAACGCCGCGTTCAAAATATTCGTCGTACTTTTCGCGATTGTTGATAAGGAAAATATCGATCTGCTCGCCTGTGTCGTCCGGGAAAACAGTTTCGGGAAGTCCGTATTCGCCAATGGTTGTCTCAACTGTTTCGGGCATGGTCTCGGGCTCGGTCTGAAGAATGGTGGTAACGCCTGCCGCCTTTGCTGCCTTTGCAGCTGCAGTACGGGCATCAAGCTCTGCCTGATCTGCTGCCATTCTCTCTTCGATGGCAACTATCTTTTCGTCGATAGCATCGTAATATTCATCCTCGGGAAGAGCACGAAGAATGATGTGTGTACTGTATCTGGTTTCCGAGATAGCATTCAATGCGTCCTGGGTTCTTGCAACAGACTCTTCGGTAGTGCCCTCACCTGCGATGGTGTACATTACCAGAGTCATCGGCTTTATGCCTGTGTTTTGGAAATTAAGCTCTATTCCATCGTCTTCCTTCTCTGCGCAGCTTGCCATGAACATTACAGGTAATACCATGCAAAGGCAAAGTAAAAGACAAAACAATTTTTTCTTCATTGTGAAAAGTACCTCCTTGGCGTACGAATAACATTTCTATTTTACACCTAACGACTTAATATGTCAAGGCATATTTTTTTAACACATCAAATAATGTGCCTATTATTCAAAGAATCAGTCGAGATAGTCCTTGAGTCGCTTGGAGCGGCTGGGATGGCGCAGCTTTCTGAGCGCCTTTGCCTCGATCTGACGGATACGCTCACGGGTAATGTTAAACTTCTTGCCCACCTCTTCAAGAGTACGGGTATGTCCGTCATCAAGTCCGAAGCGAAGACGGAGGACCTGCTCTTCACGGGGGGTAAGAGTGTGGAGAACTTCGCTGAGCTGCTCGCGAAGCAGAGTGTAGGATGCGGCCTCGGCGGGAGCGGGCGAGTCAACGTCCTCGATAAAGTCGCCGAGATGGCTGTCCTCTTCTTCGCCGATAGGAGTTTCAGGCGAAACGGGATCGTGCGCGATCTTCATGATCTCGCGGACCTTTTCGGCGCTCATGCCCATGCTCTGCGCGATGTCCTCGGCGCTTGCCTCGTGTCCGAGCTCCTGAAGAAGCTGACGCTGTACGCGCGATACCTTGTGAATGGTTTCGACCATGTGAACGGGAACGCGGATGGTTCTTGCCTGATCGGCGATGGCTCTTGTGATGGCCTGACGGATCCACCATGTAGCGTAGGTGGAGAACTTGTATCCCTTGCGGTAGTCGAACTTGTCCACCGCCTTCATAAGACCCAAATTACCCTCCTGAATGAGGTCGAGGAAGAACATACCCTTGCCGACGTATCTCTTTGCGATACTTACAACAAGACGCAGGTTTGCTTCGACAAGCTCCTGCTTTGCCTTCTGATCTCCCGCACCCATCTTCTGGGCAAGCTCAAGCTCACGGTCGGCATTGAGAAGCGGCACTTTGCCGATCTCTTTAAGATACATACGTACCGGGTCGTCGATGGCAAGACCCTCCTGCTGGAGCATCTTTTCCATGTCCTCGGCAGACTCGTATCTTTCAACCTCGCTCTCGATCTCCTCGAATTCGGGAACGTCGAGATATCCTGTAATTTCAATGCCCTCACCGGCCAGCGCCTCATACAGCTTTTCGATCTGCTCAATATCGTAATCGATATCCTCAATAGCTTCCATGATCTCGCTGTTGGAAAGCTGACCGCTTGCCTTACCTTTTTCGATAAGCTTGCGAAGATCCATCTTCTTTTCGCTGTTGCCTACAAGCTCGGAAACAACCTTTTCGGTTTCATTTTTCTCAATAGTCTCTGTTTTTGCCTTTTCTTCTGCCTTATCGACAGAATCCCCGGTAATTTCGTCGTTAATTTCCTTCACGTTTTCTTTTTTCATTTATGATATCCTCCAAGCTTTTTTCTTCTTTTGATTCTTTTAACGTCTGTATGCAGTCGTAAAATACCGTTTCATCGTTTTTCAGCCCGTCTCGCATTATGCGAAGTCGGGTAAGCCGACCCATTTCCTCGTCGCTGAGCGCTTCGCCGAAAGCGCCCTCGAATATCTCGCCGTCGTCGGCAGAGTTTTCCATGATAAGCGCAAACAGCTTTTGTCCGAGCGCGGTATAGAAATTGTCGGTTTTAAGCTCCACTTCACCGCGCTTGATCTTTGCAAGATACTCGCGGCGATTGAGCAGCAGACCGATTATCGCCTCTTCGGCGCGCGCAGAGCGCAGATTTTTTGCGGCATCGGGATTAACTCGGTCGGATATCGCCGAGGCATTTATGTATATCTTCTGACGCTCGCTCTCTTTTGATTCGCGCATCGCCTTTCTTATTCGGCGATCCACGTCGGCGCGAAGGCTTTCGACCGATATTTCCAGCTTTTTCGAGGCGGACGCGATGTATATCTCGCGCTCGACCGCCGAATGGACAGTCGAGATGAACTGTGCTACGTCGGATGCGGCCTTGATCTTGCCATCGGTAAGAGTTATGTCGTTTGCCGCAGTTATGCGGGCAAGCTCGAAATCGAATCTCGTAACACTTCCGTCAAGCAGCGCCCTGAATCGATCGCCGCCATACGTTTTGATGTATTCGTCGGGATCCTTTGCACCCTTCATTTTGAGCACTCGAACGTCAAGTCCGACCTCCTCGAGAAGTTTGAACGCCCGATCCACCGCGCGCTGTCCGGCGCCGTCGCTGTCAAATGCGAGAACTGCACTCTTGGTGTATTTTTTCATTATCCGCGCGTGTTCGCTTGTAAATGCGGTGCCCAGAGCGGCAACTGCGTTTTCAAATCCTGCCGCGTGAAGCGCGATTACGTCCATGTATCCTTCGCAGAGGATAAGACGATCGGAGCAGTTGTTTTTGGCAAAATTGAGCGCGTACAGCGTGCGCGATTTTTTGAATACCGGTGTATCCGACGAGTTGAGATATTTCGGCTCTCCTTCGCCGATTATTCGTCCTCCGAACGCAAGCACACTTCCCGACACGTCGATGATGGGGAACATCAGGCGTCGGCGGAAATACGGATAAAGACCGCCGGTCTTTTTACTGCGTCCGCACAAAAAGCCTTCGCAAAGCTCGTCGTCGGTATATCCTTTTTTCTTCATGTAGTTGACCAGCTCAAAGCCGTCGGGTGCATATCCGAGTCCGAAATGCTTGACCGTCGCACCGTTAAGTCCGCGCTTTTTGAGGTATTCAAGCGCCTCGGGCGACTCCTTTAAGCATGAGTGGAAGAACTTTGCCGCATCGCGGTTCATATCGTAAAAGCGGGAACGCTTCGATGCATATCTTTCGTCCTTTTCGGAAGGCAGACTTATTCCCGCGCGCTTTGCAAGCTGCTCAAGCGCGGCGGGATATTCGATATTCTCAATTCTCTTTACAAATGTTATAACGTCGCCGCCCGCCCCGCATCCGAAGCAGTAAAAGGAGCGGGTGTCGGGAAAAACGGTAAATGATGCCGTCTTTTCCGAATGGAAGGGACAAAGTCCCTTCAAATTTGAGCCCGCGCGCGTTAATGTGACATATTGGGATATAACGCCCTCAATGTCGTTTCGTATTTTGATCTCTTCTATGATATTGTTGTCGTATTTCGGCATTTAAACAGCCTTTCCTTAAAATATCATTCGTGTATTACAGTCCGCGGTTCCATACCTCGGGCAAGAACAATCTTTTGTAGGTGTTGATGGCGTATCTGTCGGTCATGCCCGCAAGATGGTCGCACACTCCGCGTGCCACACCCTCCTCCTCGGCGGTCATACGCGCCTCGTAGGGGAGCTGATCGGGATGGCCCATATAGTAGTAGTAGAGATTCTCGAGCAGCGCTTCCGCCTTGCCTTCCTGCCCCTTAGCAATCGGATTTTTGTATACCGCTTCGTAGAGGAAGGAGTGCAGCTCCTCGGCGAGGGCTGCAACGTCTGCTTCCATGGCGATCTCGTTTTTGCCTGTGCTCTGACGGATTATCGACTGTACCATGAAGTCGATTCGCTCGCCGTGAGTAACGCCCAGCTCGGCGCGAAGATGGAAGGGTATGTCCTCGGTGGTCATAATTCCCGCTCTCTCGGCGTCGTCGATATCGTGATTCATGTATGCGATGCGGTCGGCAAGTCGGACGATGCGTCCTTCGAGCGTGTCGGACACCATATTGGTGTGGCAGAGTATGCCGTTTCGTACCTCATAGGTGAGGTTCAGCCGCTCGAGCTTTTCAACAACTCGAAGACTCTGGCGGTAGTGGGTGAACTCCTTGCCGTAGCATTTCTGCAAAACTCTCTCACCTGCATGACCGAAGGGCGTATGTCCGAGATCATGACCGAGGCTGATAGCTTCGGTAAGATCCTCATTGAGTCCGAGTGCGCGCGCAACGGTGCGGGCGATCTGGGTGACCTCGAGTGTATGGGTGAGACGGGTGCGGTAATGATCCTCTTCGGGGGATAAAAAGACCTGCGTTTTGTGCATCAGGCGTCTGAATGCCTTTGAATGAATAATGCGGTCGCGGTCGCGCTGAAATTCAGTGCGCAGCGTGCAGGGAGTAATTTCTTCTTCTCTTCCCTTTGTGTCGACAGAGCGGCAGGCGTAGGGCGAAAGCTGTTCGATTTCGCGCTTTTCAAGCATTTCACGTGTGGTTATGATGATCCCCTCCTTATTGTATAATCATATATAATATTATCAGTATTTTATAATATACGCGCAAAAATGCGATTTTACTTTTTTAAATTTAAATTTATTTGGATTTTTGACATCCGCAATCCCATACCTCATTTTGCACTCGCAGAACCCCTCTCCGTCACGCAATCGCAGCGAACCCCCAAAGCTCATTTCATTCGCTTCGGGGAACCCCTGCCGCATGCCACCTCTTCCGAGGGGAGAGGCAAGAAAAAGCTCTTCCATTGTGAGAGCTCCGCCGCAGGCGGTGAGAGGGAGAAATTGCACCGTGTTTACCCTATCTCGCAGGGGGCGACGGCCTATCCCTCCAAAACAATACCCTTATATACACACAAAAAGGTGCTGTATAACAGCACCTTTTTAAATCACTTTATTTCTTCAAAATCTGCAACACCGTGCTTGCAAAGGGGGCATACGAAATCGTCGGGGAGATTTTCACCCTCGTAAACGTATCCGCAAACCTTGCAGACATATCCCTTTTTGCCCTCGGTTTCGGGCTTGGGCTTGACGTTTTCGAGATAGTAGGTGTAGGTCATGGTCTCAAGGTCGCTCATGACTCTCGATTCGCTTATCGAGCAGACGAACATGCCGTGAGTGTCGAGATCGACGTACTGCTCGACGTCAAGCGACATAAACGCATTGATGTATTTCGGCAAAAATGCGAGGGAGTTGTCCGAGCGTACAGGGGTAATATCCTCGAACTTGTTCTTAGTTCTTCCCGAAGAAAAGCCGAAATTTTCAAATATCTTGAAGGGCGCGTCGACCGACAGGCAGTTGACGTTCATCTTACCCGACTGCTTTATGATGTGGTGAGAATAGTTCTGCTTGTTTATAACGACAGCCACACGGTTGGGTGTGTTTGTGACCTGCATGATGGTGTTGACGATAAGTCCGTTGTCCTTTTTGCCGTCGCTGCAGGTAACAACGTAAAGTCCGTAGCCTATCTTGAAAAGAGCGGTGAGGTCGTTTTTGTCGGCCTTGGTGCCGTCGTTGGCGATGTAGTCGCGGCAGAGCTCGTCGGCAAGAGCGTCAAGCTGTGCACGGCTGTCCTCGGCAAGCGCCGACTTTATCTTTACCGTCGCATTGGTATAGGTGATGTTTTTGCACTTTTCGAGCATAGCCTTCATCACCTTGGTCGCCTGGGGCGCCCAGCTTCCGTTTTCGATAAAGGCAACGGTGCGATTCTGGAAATTGCGCTCGGTGAGGTGCTCGATAAAGGTGCGCATAAAGGGGAAAATATCGGCATTATAGGTGGTGGTGGCCAGCACTATGCGTCCGTAGCTGAACGCCTGGGCTACCGCCTGGGACATATCGCAGCGTGCGAGATCAAAGATAGCAACATCGGGGCATCCGCGGTTTTTAAGACCCTCGGCAAACTGCTCAACA
>JAZSMZ010000144.1:0-2676 GCA_045536155.1 Eubacteriales bacterium | reverse complement strand
TCAAACGTTAGTATCGTGTGTACTTTGTTTTTCTTCTTGTTGTGTAACAACCATATTTTACTTGGAACATTTAAATTATCAAGTATAGATTGCATTACCAAAACCGCATCTACACAAGTACCGATTTTTTCTTTAAGCGTGACAGATGGATCTTGAACAGTATAATCAGTCAATGAGAGATGATAGTAGTCATTATCAAATCCATTTTTCATATTCGGTTTATATTTTCGACCGTCAACAATGAAGCCGTACTCAAAACCGTTGTTATATAATTTTGATTTTAGAATATTGCATATTTCTTTGATTGTCATTCTCAAGTTCACCACATCAAATTTTTGTTTCTTGTTTATAACTTATTTCACATCTGCATTATAGCATAAAAACCGCAGAAAATCAATCTGCGGTTTCTATTTTTCTGTCGGTAGGTGGTGTACTCTAAAACTGTCCTTAAGAGTACATCTCATTTGTTCTGCATTTTTTGTTTTCAAAAATTCACATTTTCTTAACCGTATATTATCGTTTGAATGTTGACACATCAACATCTGTTTGGTATAATGCATTAACCGAATGTTGACATATCAACATTGAATCACCCGTCTTAACAAGCTTTTTAAGCTGATTGGAGAGAAAATGAGAAAGATCAAAATTGTTACCGATTCTTCAAGTGATATACTCGATTTGTCATCTGTTCCCTTTGCTTACGCGCCAATGAAAATAATCACTCTTGAACGGGAATTTATCGACGATCGCTCGCTTGACGTTGACATTATGTCTGATTTTTTAGACTCGTACAAAGGCAAATCGCAATCCTCCTGCCCCAACACCAACGATTGGCTTTATGCGTTCGGCGATGCCGACGACGTCTTCTGCATCACAATCACCAGCGCCCTGTCCGGCAGCTACAACTCCGCCTGCCTTGCAAAGCAGATTTATGAATCGAACGGCTCGGGTAAGAGGGTTTTCGTCATCGATTCCCTTTCGGCAGGTCCCGAGATCACTCTGATTGTCGAAAAGATACGCGAATACATCGAATGCGGCACGTCCTATGAGGATATCTGCGAAAATATAACCGAATATATAAAACATACCGCCCTCATTTTTATGCTCAAATCGCTTAAAACCTTTGCAAACAACGGCCGTGTTTCTCCCATCGTTGCGCGGCTGGTCGGCATTGCCGGAATTTGCATTGTCGGTAAGGCGAGCAGCGAGGGCACCCTTGAGCCCCGTCACAAGTGCCGCGGCGAGCGCCGCTCGCTCGATGCGCTTATCGACGAGCTCGAAGCGCACGGATACAGATCGGGCAAGATAAGCATCGGGCACTGTCAGAATATCGGCGCGGCGATAGCGCTGAGAAACCTGATTTTGCAAAAACACAGGGATGCGAAGATTGAAATACACTCTATGCGAGGGCTTTGCAGCTTTTACGCCGAAAAGGGCGGCCTGCTTGTAGGCTTTGAGAGGATATAAAAGACAGCGGATCGGCTGAAAAATGCCGATCCGCTATTATTTTCGGGCAAAAAGTGCGCTATATTTACAATAAACACTTGAAATGATCGGCGAATCTGATATAATAATCTTTGAAAATGATTTATGGGGAATTAATATGAGAGTTCCGAAAATATATACAGAAACAAAAATACTGCTTCGCTCGATCCCCGCAACTGTGGTGACCCTCTTTGCAGTCAGCGTCGTATGCATGAATCTGCTTGCGAACAAGACGCTTCTCCAGCTTGATTGGATAGCGCTCGACGGCGGCATACTTATATCCTGGCTGTCCTTTATGTGCATGGACATCATCACAAAGCATTTCGGGCCGAAGGCATCTACGATAATATCGATCCATGCAGCCGCGATCAATCTGCTCACCTGCATTATCTTCTTTGTGGCAAGCGTGATTCGGTCAAACGCAAACGACTATTCGGGCTTTGACAGCATCTTCGGCGGAACATGGTTCGTTCTGCTGGGAAGCACGGTCGCTTTTTTGGCATCGGCCGTCATAAACAATCTGTTAAATCACTCTATCGGGCGTGCTTTTCGCAAAAATCCCGACGGCAAGCTTGCTTACGCGGCAAGAAGCTATCTTTCAACCTTTATCGGTCAGTTTTTGGACAATTTCATCTTTTCGGTCATTGTCTTTGTCTTCTTTGCACCCATCTTCTGGGACGGCTTTCGCTGGACGGTCCTTCAATGCGCGATGTGTGCTCTCACGGGAGCTGTTGCCGAGCTTATAATGGAGATCGTTTTCTCGCCCATCGGCTATCGCATAACAAAGAAATGGCAAAGCGAAAACGTAGGTAAAGAATACTTTGAATTTTTGAGAAAGGAAGCGCAGAAATGAAGGTTTTGATCACCGGCTCCTCCCAGGGCATCGGAAGGGCGATCGCCGAGCTCTTTTTGAATGAAGGGCACACCGTTATCGGCATTGACAGACGGGAAAAAAGCATTGAAAACGGCAACTACACCCACATCGTCTGCGACGTGCGCGCTCACGACAATCTTCCCGACATTGACGGCATTGACATACTTATCAATAATGCCGGAACACAGAACGAAGACGATATTGATATCAATTTAAAGGCCCTCATATATATTACCGAAAAATATGGTGTACAGCCGAATATCAAGTCGGTCTTGAATATCGGCTCTGCCAGTGCTCATAAGTCGGATCGTAGCCAT
>JAZSMZ010000103.1:0-21888 GCA_045536155.1 Eubacteriales bacterium | reverse complement strand
ACAGAACGACATGGCTACGATCCGACTTGACAAGTCGCAAAAAACGGCTGGAAATGCGATTACTTGGAATACAACTCGACGATGAGATGCTCTTCGAACGGGAAGTCAACATCCTCGCGAGTGGGCAGAACTGTTACGGTAGCCTTTACGTTGGTCTTATCAACGTCGAGCCACTTGGGAGCAATTCTGGTATCGAGAGCGTCGATGAGCTCTTTGATCTTTACAGAGCTGCGGCTTTCTTCACGCAATGTGATTACGTCGCCTGCCTTAATGATGATAGAGGGAATGGTTACCTTCTTGCCATTAAGTCTGAAGTGACCGTGCAGAACGAGCTGACGGGCTTCCTTGCGGCTTTCAGCCATACCCATGCGGTAAACTACGTTGTCAAGGCGGCGTTCGAGAGTGATGAGAAGGTTTTCACCGGTTACACCCTTTGCACGGTCTGCTTCACGGAAGTAGTTACGGAACTGCTTCTCCTGAATGCCGTAGAAACGTTTTGCCTTCTGCTTCTCACGAAGCTGCATACCGTACTCTTTGAGCTTCTTGTTAGCTGCACCGTGCTGGCCGGGAGCCGAATTACGAACGTCAAAAGAGCACTTGCCGGTAAGGCAACGGTCGCCATTGAGGAACAGCTTAGTGCCATCTCTGCGGCACAGTCTGCATACAGGGCCTGTATATCTTGCCATTTTCTATTTCCTCCTTCAATTAATCAAACGCGGCGTCTCTTGGGAGGTCTGCATCCGTTGTGGGGGATGGGTGTGACGTCCTTGATGAGCGTGATGTCGAGTCCGGCAGTCTGAAGTGCGCGGATTGCGGATTCACGTCCGGAGCCGGGTCCCTTAACATAAACTTCAACAGTCTTCATGCCGTGGTCAACAGCCAGCTTAGCGGCAGTTTCAGCAGCGGACTGAGCTGCGAAGGGGGTGGACTTACGAGAACCCTTGAATCCGAGCTCGCCTGCGGAAGCCCAAGAAACGGCGTTTCCGAAAACGTCAGTGATTGTGATTATGGTGTTATTAAAGGTCGCTCTGATGTGTGCATGACCGCGTTCTATATTCTTGCGTTCGCGGCGCTTTCTGATGACCTTTTTTGTAGTTGCTTTTGCCATCTTCGGTGTGTCACTCCTTTACTTCTTCTTGTTGGCGATAGTTTTGGCGGGACCTTTGCGGGTTCTGGCATTGGTTTTGGTGCGCTGGCCTCTTACGGGAAGACCTTTTCTGTGGCGAATTCCACGGTAGCAGTTGATTTCGATCATTCTCTTGATGTCAAGAGCAACGTCGCGGCGGAGGTCACCCTCTACCTTGTAGTTAGCGTCGATTTCGTCACGAAGCTTTGCAACTTCGTCTTCGGTAAGGTCCTTAGCGCGTGTGTCGGGGTTGATACCGGTTGCGGCAAGAATCTGATTTGCGGTCTTTCTTCCGATGCCGTATATATAAGTCAGCGCGATTTCGATGCGCTTCTGATTGGGTATATCTACACCTGCTATACGAGCCATTCTAATTTAAATCCTTTCTAAAAGCATATTGTGCGATGAGACTTTAAAAGTCTGCACGTCATTTGCCTTCTTTAATTCAGAGCAGCTTAGCCCTGTCTCTGTTTGTGCTTGGGATTTTCGCTGATCACCATTACAACACCGTGACGGCGGATGACCTTGCACTTCTCGCACATTTTCTTTACGGAAGGTCTGACTTTCATTTTATACCTTTCCTTTCGTTATTTAGCACGCCAAGTGATGCGTCCCTTGGTAAGGTCGTATACCGACACTTCAACGGTTACGCGGTCACCGGGCAATATCCAGATATAGTTCATACGAAGCTTTCCGGATATGTGAGCGTTTATGATGTGCCCATTGGGCAGCTTTACTTTAAAGTTTGCGTTGGGCAATGCCTCAATGACTGTGCCCTCAAATTCAATTACGTCGTCCTTAGGCATAATTAATCTCCATTAGCATTAATTTAATCTACAGATAATTGTCTGATACACTCATGGATCTTTTTGTTTGTGAAATCGCCGTCGTACGGATCGATTTCAATGAGATCGAGGTGTTTAAACTTTTTCCTTTTTGGCGCTTCGATCTTTCGCGTTACTCCGTCGACGATGTCGGCATATCCGTCTGTGACATTAACCACAACGTGGATCCGGCCGTTATCGCGTCCGGCGAGCGATAAAACGAAAGCTCCTCTGGTAATTTCGTTTGTTTTCATCAGTTGACTTTTGTCAGTATGATAACATCATCATCGGTAATTGCAACGGTATGCTCGTAGTGAGCTGAAAGCTTTGAGTCGGCCGTGACTACTGTCCAGCCGTCGTCGAGCTCGCGCACTGCGTTCGTTCCGACGCATATCATCGGTTCGATAGCCAAGGTCATGCCCGAAACCAGTCTCACGCCTCTTCCTGCCGTTCCGTAGTTGGGAACGTCGGGGGATTCGTGAAGGTTGCGGCCGATGCCGTGGCCGACGTACTTGTGTACCGCCGAAAAACCGTTCTCGATAACGAAGCTTTCGATCGCCGATCCGATGTCGCCGATACGGTTGCCCGCGCGTGCGAACTCGAGTCCGCGGTAGAAGCTCTGCTCGGTTACCTCGATGAGTCGTTTTGCTTCATCGGAAACGTTTCCGCAAGCAAAAGTGTTTGCGCTGTCTCCGTGAAAGCCTTGATAGAAGGCGCCGACGTCGATTTTAACGATGTCGCCCTCTTTTAGCACGATCTTTTTTGAGGGGATACCGTGTATCACCTGCGAATTGACACTTATGCAGGCCGAGGCGGGGAATCCGCCGTAGCCCAGAAATGAGGGAGTGGCGCCGCACTTTTCGATGTGACGACGGATTATGTCGTCGATCTGCTGAGTGGTGACACCGGGCTTTACAGCCTCTCCTCCCAGAAGAAGTGCCTCGCCGGTAATACGTCCGGCTTCCTTCATTTTTTCAATCTGTGCTTTGTTTTTTACCTGTATCATAAATAGCCCGAAAATCACTTTCCGGCTTCAACCGATGCAAGTGCTTCGAGGGTAAGGCGGGTTGTGTCCGCTACCTCGATCTGGCCTACAACGGTCTTAAGCTTGCCTTTGCCGCCGTAATAATTCTTTAACGGCGCTGTCTGTTCATGATAAGTCTTGAGTCTGTCCGCTACGACTTCGGGGAGGTCGTCGCGGCGAGTGGTCAACTCAGTACCGCAGTTGTCGCAGGTCTTGCCGTCCTTGGAGGGCTTGAACTCAACATGATAGCTCGATCCGCAGTTGGCGCAGCAGCGTCTGCCGCCCATGCGCTGAACTATCGTTTCGTCTGCAACTTCGATGTCGATAACGACGTCGATGTTTACGCCCATCGCTTCAAGAGCGTCGGCCTGAACAACCGTTCTGGGGAATCCGTCGAGGATAAATCCGTCGGCGCAATCGTCCATTTTGAGTCGGTCACTGATGATTCCGATTACGACCTCGTCGGGAACGAGCTTGCCGGAGTCCATGTAGGACTGGGCAGCTTTTCCCATCTCGGTTCCCGCTTTAACTGCCTCGCGGAGCATAACTCCGGTAGACAGCATCGGAATATTGTATTTTTTGCTTACGTTTTCTGCTTGGGTTCCTTTTCCCGCGCCGGGAGCTCCTAAGAAAATAATATTCATTACTTAATTTGCCTTTCTTTGGCTAAGTCGTGAAAACCGTTCGTTTTGTGGAATGGCGTTATTATTCAAGGAAGCCCTTGTAATGACGCATGGTCATCTGAGATTCCAATTCGCGGAATGTTTCCAGCGCAACGCCGACAACGATGAGGAGGGACGAACCGCCGAAAGCGATGCTTCCGAGAGCGGTGCCCGATACGATGTTGACGATGAGAGGAAGAACTGCAACGATATCAAGGAAGAGTGCACCGATGAGAGTTACACGTCCGAGCACCTTGGTGATATAGTCGGAGGTAGGCTTGCCGGGACGGATACCCGGAACGGAGCCGCCGTTCTTCTTCAAATTGTTAGCAACCTCGATGGGGTTGAAAGAGATCGAAACATAGAAATATGCGAAAGCAATGATGAGTACGAAGAATACAATTGCGTATACCCACGAAGTGTAGGAGAAGAGCTGCTGGAAACCGTACCAGAAGGTTCCTTCCTTGGGAGTGGGGAACAGAAGTGCAATTGTGGAGGGGAGAGCTACGATCGAGTTTGCAAAGATGATAGGCATAACGCCGGTCATGTTAAGCTTGAGCGGGAGTCCGGAGGACTGTCCGCCGTACTGCTTGCGACCGACAACTCTCTTCGCGTACTGTACCGGAATTCTGCGCTCACTGTTTGTAACGAAGATAACGAATACAACCAGAATGAGAGAAACAATAACGATAAGTTCAGCGAATACGATGCCCCAGGAGCGCCATGTTGCATCAGTGCAGAGGCTGATAAGAGCCATAACGATCTGAGGACCGGAGGAAACGATGTTTACGAAGAGAATCATCGAAATACCGTTGCCGATACCATGCTCGTTGATCTTTTCAGCAAGCCACATGATGAGCGCCGAACCCGCGGAGTAGCAAGCGATGATAACAACAGCAGCGAATCCGCTCTTGTCGGTAAGCGCGCCGTTTGTTCTCATGTACATGTAGTAGCCATAAGCGGTGATGAGACCGAGGCCTACAGTTACGTAGCGGGTGATCTGGTTAATCTTCTTTTTGCCCTCTTCGCCGTTCTTCGAGAGCTTTTCAAGCGCAGGAATGGCGATAGTGAGCAGCTGCATTACGATAGATGATGTGATATAAGGTGAGATCGAAAGCGCGAACAGTGTTGCCTTGGAGAAAGCGTCACCGGAAAGGATGTTAAGATACTGGAATATCGAACCCTCGCCCATGGACATCAATGTACCAAGGACCTCCGAGCTAACGTAAGGTACGGGAATAACTGCACCGAATCTGTACAGGATAAGAATTACTACTGTGAAGATAATCTTATTTCTGAGTTCCTTAACCTTGAACGCGTTTTTCAAAGTCTGAAGCACCTTAAATCACCTCAGCCTTTCCTCCTGCAGCCTCGATCTTCTTCGCAGCTTCTGCAGAGAACTTGGAAGCGCGAACGGTCAAGGCCTTCTCAATGCTGCCGTTGCCGAGAACCTTAAGGCCGTCAAGCTCTTTGGTGATGATGCCTGCTGCCTTGAGAGCCTCGAGATCAACAACTGCTCCGTTTTCGAAGCGATTGAGGTCGTCTAAGTTGACGATAGAGTAATGTGTTGAAAATCTGTTGTGGAAACCGCGCTTGGGCAGCTTTCTGTAAATAGGAAGCTGACCGCCTTCAAATCCGGGACGTACACCGCCGCCGGAACGGGCATTCTGACCCTTGTGGCCGCGACCACCGGTTTTACCGTTACCGGAACCGGGACCTCTGCCTCGGCGCCAGTTTTCTCTTGTAGAGCCGGGTGCCGGAGAAAGTTCATGAAGTTTCATTTTGATGGTCCTCCTTACTGCTCTGCTTTTTCCACCTTAACAAGGTGGGAAATAACAGCGATCTTGCCGTCGAGGACAGGTCCTTCTTCATGCAGGATGCTGTTGCCTATCTTGGTGAGACCGAGCGAAGCGGCGGTTGCCTTCTTCGCGGGCTTCTGACCGATAAGACTCTTGATAAGTGTTACTTTAACTTTTGCCATCTCGTTTCACCTCAGCCTTTCATTGCCTCGGCATTGATGCCGCGCATCTTCGCAACCTCGTCAGCGGTACGGAGAGAACGAAGTCCCTCGAAGGTAGCCTTTACGACGTTGGTGGGGTTGGAAGAACGGAGGCACTTTGCACGGATGTTCTTGATACCGGCGATCTCAACGATTGCACGAACTGTGCCGCCGGCGATGATTCCGGTACCTTCGGATGCAGGCTTAAGGAGTACCTTACCTGCGCCGTAGATTCCGAGAACCTCATGAGGAATTGTTGTACCCTTGAGGGATACTTCAATCATGTTTTTCTTGGCATCTTCAATGCCCTTGCGGATAGCATCCGGAACCTCGGTTGCTTTGCCGAGACCGTAGCCAACATGTCCGTTGCCGTCGCCGACAACCATGATAGCAGTGAAGCGGGCAATACGTCCGCCCTTAACGGTCTTGGATACGCGATTGAGAGCTACGAGCTTTTCCTGAAGATCAAGGGTAGATGCGTCTATTCTCTTAACCATTGTTAAACTATATCCTCCCGTCAGAATTTAAGTCCGCCTTCGCGGGCACCCTCTGCAAGTTCCTTAACACGTCCGTGATAGAGGTAACCGCCGCGATCGAACACGACTTCCTCTACACCGGCAGCAAGTGCCTTGCGAGCGATTGCCTCACCGACCTTCTTAGCAGCTTCCTTGTTGCTTCCGATACCCTCGAAATCCTTCTCGAGAGAGGATGCAGCAACAAGAGTCTTGCCTGCTACGTCGTCGATGATCTGGGCGTAAATGTTGGCGTTGGAGCGATATACACAGAGGCGAGGTCTCGCAGCAGTGCCCGAGATCTTTGCTCTGACTCTTACATGTCTCTTTTTACGAGCGATGTTTTTATCTTTTTTAGTAATCATCGAAATGCGCTCCCTTCAATTATTTACCGGTCTTACCGGCCTTGCGGCGGATCTTCTCACCGGAGTACTTGATACCCTTGCCGAGATAGGGCTCGGGGGGTCTCTTTTCTCTGATCTGAGCGGCGATCTGACCGACAGTCTGCTTGGAAGAGCCCTTGACGATAACGGTGTTAGCGTCCGGAACATCGAAAGAGATGCCGTTTTCTTCCTGGAAGTAGATGGGGTGAGAGTAGCCGAGGTTGAGGGTGAGGGTGGTTCCGGCCTTGGAAGCCTTGTAACCTACACCGGTGATTTCGAGCTTCTTCTCAAAGCCGTTGGTTACACCAACAACCATGTTGTTGAGAAGAGTTCTGGTAAGGCCATGCAGTGCACGGTCTTCTTTTTCGTCTGTGGGGCGCTTAACAGTGAGTTCTGCGCCTTCAAGAGCGATGCTCATACGAGGGTGAAGTTTTTCGGTAAGTGTTCCCTTGGGGCCCTTAACGGTTACCAGATTTTCGGCTTCGATTTTTACTTCTACACCGGCAGGTACCGCGATGGGCGCTCTACCAATTCTAGACATCTGTTATATCCTCCTTACCTATTACCATACGAAGGCGATAATCTCGCCACCGACGTTTAAGCTTCTCGCCTTTTTATCGGTCATAACACCCTTGGATGTAGACACGATGGCGATTCCGAGACCGTTCATAACACGAGGCATTTCTTCGCAGGAAGCATATACGCGGAGACCGGGCTTGGAAATTCTGCGGATTCCGGTAAGAACCTTCTGCTTGCCGATATACTTGAGTGATACGCGGAGAGTTCCCTGCTTGCCGTCCTCGATTACAGAGTAGCCCTTGATGTAGCCCTCTTCGGTGAGGATGTCGGCGATAGCTTTCTTCATGTTGGATGCGGGAATATCAACCGTTTCATGCTTTGCGTTGTTAGCGTTTCTGATACGGGTGAGCATATCCGCGATTACGTCAGACATTTGCATTTTGTTTTTTCCTCCTAATTGTTTTTGCCGGATGATTGGATTGAATTTTCATTCGGCTTGACACCGACGGTTAGAAAGAAACGAGGCGTTTCGATCTCCTTTCGGTTAATTGAAAACAAGTTTTAGCTTGCTTAATTACCAAGAAGCCTTGCGAACACCGGGGATAGCACCCTTGTAAGCGAGTTCGCGGAAGCAGATGCGGCAGATACCGAATTTGCGGAGATAAGCATGAGGACGTCCGCAGATTTTGCATCTGTTATATTCTCTGGTAGAGAATTTCTGAGCAGCCTGCTGCTTCAAAACCATAGATTTCTTTGCCATTTTGCTTCTCCTTATCTTTCGAAGGGAGCGCCCATGAGCTTAAGAAGCTCTCGGCCCTCTTCGTCGGTCTTTGCGGTGGTAACGAAAGCTATATCCATGCCGCGGATCTTTTCGACCTTATCGTACTCGATCTCGGGGAAGATAAGCTGTTCTTTGAGGCCGAGGGAGTAGTTTCCTCTGCCGTCGAAAGCGTCGGGATTGATACCCTTGAAGTCACGAACGCGGGGAAGCGAGAAGTTGAAGAGTCTATCCATAAACTCATACATACGATCGCCGCGGAGAGTAACCTTAACACCGATCTTCATGCCTTCTCTGAGCTTGAAGTTAGCAACCGACTTGCGTGCGGTTGTAGCAACTGCCTTCTGGCCTGTGATCATGGTGATCTCGTCGATTACAGTTTCGATAACCTTGGAATTGTCCTTAGCGTCGCCGGTACCTACGTTGACAACGATCTTGTCAATGCGCGGGATCTGCATGGAGCTCTTGTAGTTGAACTTCTGCATCAATGCGGGAGCGACTTCGTTCTTGTAAAACTCTTTAAGTCTTGCCATTTTCATTTACCTCCGCATTATATTTCGGCGCCGCACTTGGCGCATACGCGAACTTTCTTGTCGCCTTCGATGTTGTGCTTTGCACGAACGCCCTTACCGCACTTGGGGCAGTAAAGAGCAACCTTGCATGCATAGATAGCGCCTTCAGCGTCAATGATGCCGCCTTCTTCGCCCTGCTTGCGGGGTTTAACGTGCTTGTGGATCATATTGACACCTTCAACGATAACCTTACCTTCCTTGGGGGAAACAGCGATTACCTTGTGTGTAATGATATTACCGTTTTTGTCGTACTTCTGTTCATATTTACCGGTAAGAAGTACTACGGTGTCGTCCTTTTTAACGTGAATCTTTTTATTCATTATCGTTGTGCCTCCATCTCAAAGTACTTCCGGAGCCAAGGACAATATCTTAAGATAGTCCTTTTCGCGGAGTTCTCTTGCTACAGGGCCAAAGATACGGGTACCGACAGGGTTCTTGTCTTCCTTGACAATAACCGCTGCGTTTTCGTCGAAGCGAATGTAGGATCCGTCATCGCGCTTGATGCCCTTAACAGATCTTACGATAACTGCCTTGACTACCTGTCCCTTTTTAACCTGTCCGCCGGGAGCGGCTTTCTTAACTGTTGCGACGATAACGTCGCCGATGTTGCCGTAACGACGGCCAGTGCCGCCGAGTACACGGATACACATCAGCTCTTTGGCGCCGGTATTGTCGGCAACCTTTAAATGTGACTGCTGCTGAATCATTTCGTGTATCCTCCTTATTTAGCTTTCTCGATGATAGAAACGAGACGCCATCTCTTAGTAGCAGAAAGGGGTCTGGTTTCCATGATCTCAACAGTATCGCCAATGCCGCATTCGTTGTTCTCGTCATGCGCGTGTACCTTAACGGTACGGCGGATAACCTTGCTGTAAACGGAATGCTTTACATTGTCCTGAATTGCAACTACGATGGTCTTATCCATCTTGTTGCTTACAACCTTACCGGTTCTGGTCTTGCGGAGGCTACGCTCCACTTTGACGTTGTTTTCCATTTATATCCTCCCCTGCCTTACGCGTTCTTCTCGTTGATAACGGTCATTACGCGGGCGATGTCCTTTTTAACCGCCGCGATGCGGAGCGGATTGTCGAGCTGGTTGATTGCGTGCTGGAAGCGGAGATTGAAAAGCTCGCCTTTAAGCTCGCGGAGAGTTTCGTTGAGCTGTTCAGAAGTCATGGCGCGAAGCTCCTGCTTCCTGTCTTTAACTTTAATCTGCTTATCAGCCATTGCTTATTCCTCCCCTTCTACGGCGTCTGCTGCCTTACAAATGAATTTGCACTTGATGGGGAGCTTGTGGGATGCAAGACGCATAGCCTCTTTTGCAACATCCTCGGTTACTCCGTCCATCTCGAACATTACTCTGCCCGGCTTGACAACCGCGACCCAGTATTCGGGCGAACCCTTACCGGAACCCATTCGGGTTTCAGCCGGCTTTTCGGTTACCGGCTTGTCGGGGAAAATCTTTATCCATACACGACCGCCACGTTTGATGTAACGGGTCATAGCAATACGGGCTGCTTCGATCTGGTTGCTTGTTACCCATGCGGGCTCAAGTGCTACCAAACCGTAATTACCATAAGTCAGAGTGTTACCGCGGAGGGCTTTGCCCTTCATTCTGCCGCGCTGCACACGTCTGTACTTGCTTCTCTTAGGCATTAACATCAGCTGTCGCTCCCTTCTTTGGCGGGTGCTTCGGTTTCTGCTGCTGCCGCCGCGTTGTTATTTCTGTTCTGAGGCTTGTAGCCGGGAACGCGGGTGCCGCCCTGATATGCGGGCTTAGCGTCGCGACCGCCCTTGAAACCTCTGTTTTCACCCTTGAATCCGCCCTGGCGTCTGTCGCCCTGGCGTCTGTCGTTTCTTCTGTCGCCGTTTCTTCTTTCGCGCTTTTCAGCGGAATTGGATTCGGGGAAGGAACGCTTGCCGCGGTTTGCACTGTCTGCAAGAACTTCGCCCTTGTAGATCCAAACCTTAACACCGATCTTACCGTAGGTGGTATTTGCTTCCCAGAAACCGTAGTCGATGTCGGCACGGAGTGTCTGCAGCGGGATAGTACCCTCATGATAGTGCTCATTACGAGCAATTTCAGCGCCGCCGGGACGGCCGCCGCAGGAAATCTTGATACCCTTTGCGCCCAGCTTCATAGTGCGCTGGATAGCCATCTTCATGGCGCGACGGAAGGATATACGGCGCTCGAGCTGACCTGCAATGTTTTCAGCAACGAGCTGTGCGCTCAAGTCGGGGGATTTAACCTCAACTACGTTAACGAGCGCGGGCATTTTAACGATCTCCTCAATAGCGAGACGGAGCTTGTTGATCTCTTCACCGCCGCGGCCGATTACCTGGCCGGGTTTAGCGCAGTGAATGAAAACGCGAACTCTCTTAGCGTCACGCTCGATTTCGATTTTAGGAATACCTGCCTCGAAGAGGAGCTTTTTGAGGTAAGTTCTTACCTTATAGTCGGATACGAGAGTATCGCCGAACTGTTCGTCACGAACGAACCATCTCGAATCCCAGTCTTTGATTACGCCGACGCGAAGGCCGTGCGGATTAACTTTCTGACCCATTATTGCACCTCCTCAATTATTCCTTATCGCCAACGACGATGGTGATGTGGCAGGATCTCTTTAAGATTCTGTCGCCGCTACCCTTAGCTCTGGGCATCATACGCTTGCCGGTTCTGCCGGGGCATACGAAGCACTGAGTAACGTAAAGGGTTTCTTTGTCCATGCTGTGATTGATCTCTGCATTGGCGATTGCGCTTTTAAGCAGCTTAGCGATAGGCTCGCAAGCAGCCTTGGGTGTGTTCTTGATAATACCCGCAGCCTCAGCAACCTTCTTGCCGCGGATGAGGTCGAGAACTATCGATACTTTACGGGGAGATATACGGATATCTCTTGCTATTGCTTTTGCTTCCATTTCAATCTCCTCCTATCACTTACCGTTATTGGAGGTCTTGCTTCCTGCGTGACCCTTGTAGGTACGGGTGAGAGCGAACTCACCAAGCTTGTGACCAACCATATCTTCGGTAACATATACCGGAACGTGCTTTCTGCCATCATGAACTGCGATGGTGTGACCGACGAACTCGGGATAGATTGTGGAAGCACGCGACCATGTCTTGATAACCTTCTTGTCGTTGGCAGCGTTCATAGCCTCAATGCGGCTGTAAAGCTTTTCTTCGACAAAAGGTCCTTTTTTCAGACTTCTGCTCATTTGTTTGCCTCCTTCTTATTTACCGTTTCTGCGTTTGATGATGAACTTGTTGGACTTAGCCTTCTTGTCACGAGTCTTAAGACCGAGAGCAGGTTTGCCCCAAGGAGTCATAGGAGAAGCGTGACCGATGGGAGACTTACCTTCACCACCACCGTGAGGGTGGTCGCAGGGGTTCATTACAGAACCGCGAACGGTAGGACGAATGCCCATGTGGCGCTTTTTACCGGCCTTACCGAGCTTAACAGTGTCATGCTCGATGTTACCGATCTGACCGATTGTTGCTTTGCACTCAAGACGGATGAGACGCATCTCGCCGGAGGGGAGACGGATCTGAGCCATGCCGGCCTCTTTACCGAGGAGCTGAGCTGCGCAGCCTGCCGAACGGACAAGCTGACCGCCCTTACCGGGGTAAAGCTCGATGTTGTGTACGTAGGTACCATCGGGAATGTTGGAAAGCGGAATTGTATTACCGGGTTTGATATCGGAGCCGATACCGGTGTAAAGAACATCACCATCGGTTACTCCTGCAGGAGCGATGATGTAGCTCTTTTCGCCTGCTTCATTCTGAAGGAGAGCGATATATGCGGTGCGGTTAGGGTCGTACTCGATGCCCTGAACGGTTGCTGCACCGTCTACAGAACGCTTGTAGTCGATCATTCTGTATTTGATCTTGTTTCCGCCGCCCTTATGACGAACGGTGATCTTACCGTAGCTGTTACGGCCGGCGTGCTTCTTCTTGGTAACGATGAGGCTCTTTTCGGGAGTGCTCTTGGTTACTTCGTCGAAGGACGGAACAGCCATATGTCTTCTACCGGGTGTTGTCGGTTTGTACTTAATTACTGCCATTTCTGCTCACTCCTTACATCATGCCGTCGAAGAACTCGATGGTCTTGGACTCGGGCTTGAGAGTAACAATGGCTTTTTTCCACGAAGCGGTGCGGCCGATGTTGTATCTGACTCTCTTGGTTTTGCCCTTCATATTCATGGTGTTGACGCTGAGAACGTCTACGTTGAACAGCTCTTTAACCGCAGAAGCGATCTCGGGCTTAGTGGCGGTCTTCGCTACTACGAAGACGTACTTTTTCTCGGCTGTCATCGCCATGGAATCTTCGGTGATAACAGGACGGATTATAATATCGTATGCTGTTTTCATTTCGCGTAAACCTCCTCGATTTTTGCTACCGCGCCCTGAGCTACGATGAACTTGTCGCAGTTGAGGATGTCGTATGCGTTAAGAGTGCCTGCATAAGCGGTCTTAACACCGGGGATGTTAGCAAAGCTCTTAATAACCTTCTCGTCCTTTTCAGCGAGAACTACGAGAGATTTCTTTTCTGCGCCTACCGCTGCAAGCATCTGAACCATAACCTTGGTCTTGTAGCTTTCGGTTGCGATGGAGTCGATAACGATCATGTTGCCGTTATTGACCTTGTCGGACATAGCCGAGCGGATTGCAAGAGCGCGTACTTTCTTGTTAAGAGTGATGCGGTAGTCGCGGGGCTTGGGGCCGAGAGCGATACCACCGTGTGTCCACTGAGGAGATCTGGTAGAACCCTGACGAGCGCGTCCGGTTCCCTTCTGTCTCCAGGGCTTCTTACCGCCGCCCGAAACCTCGGAACGGGTAAGAGTGGACTGAGTGCCCTGTCTCTGATTCATAAGATAAGTTCTTACTGCGGCGTGGAGAACAGCGCCGTTAACGGGAGCTGCGAATACTGCTTCGGAGAGGTTGATCTCACCGACTTCGTTGCCCGCCATATTTAATACTTTCAATGTAGGCATTGTGTTTCCTCCTTCCGCTTACGCTTTTACGGTGTCGCGGATGAAAACGATACCGTTCTTCGCACCGGGAACTGCGCCCTTGATAGCGATGAGGTTCTTTTCCGCGTCAACCTTGACGATTACGAGATTCTGAACTGTTACCTGCTCATTACCCCACTGACCTGCCATATGCTTGTTCTTGAAGATGTGTGCAGGGTCGATAACGCCCATAGAACCGGACTGGCGGTGGATCGGGCCGATACCGTGAGTCTTGCCGAGCATGTGCTGATTCCATCTCTTGATGGCACCGGTGTATCCGTGACCCTTCGAAATGCCGGTAACGTCGACCTTTTCGCCTGCCGCAAAGATGTCGGCGGCGACGGTATCGCCTACTTTATAACCGGAGCAATCGTCAAGTCTGAATTCCTTGAGGTGTCTCTTGGGAGATGCGCCGACGGCCTTGAAGTGTCCGGCCTCGGGCTTGTTAAGTTTGGTCTCGGCGACGTCTTTGTAGCCGAGCTGGATTGCGTCGTAGCCGTCGTGATCGGCGGTCTTGATCTGCGCTACTGTGCAGGGACCTGCTTCAATCACAGTGACCGGTATGAAGTTTCCTTTTTCGTCGAAAACCTGAGTCATACCGACCTTGCGGCCGATGATTCCTTTTTTCATGGTTTTTCTTTCCTCCATAATGTTATTGGTCGGTCTGACACGCTTTTGCGCTCACCAACCGACATGACAAGGGGTGCGCTTGATTGAGTTTTTGCTGACCTTAAGATTAAAGCTTAACTTCGATCTCAACGCCGGCGGGAAGTTCAAGACTCATCAGTGCCTCAACAGTCTTCTGCGAGGGCTTGATAATGTCGATAAGTCTCTTGTGGGTGCGAAGCTCGAACTGCTCGCGGCTATCCTTATACTTATGAACCGCACGAAGGATGGTGATGATCTCTTTCTCGGTGGGAAGCGGAACGGGTCCCGAAATTTCGGCGCCGTTTCTCTTCGCAACCTCGACGATCTTAGCCGATGCCTGGTCGATCAAAGTATGGTCGTAGCTCTTAAGTCTGATTCTGAGCTTGTCCTTTACTGCTGCCATGGTTTTGCCTCCTTTTAATTCTGTTGCCCCCCGTTGGGTTATTTGGGGAGAACGATAAAGCGGGGCGCTGACTTCTTTTACCGTGTTTTGGACTTACACTCACCCGGGTGTTTCCTACATTTGAGTGTAAAAAAGCGGATTTCGGACATGATCATCTCGCCGCCGCCGAACGCCTTCAGCATAAAGCCTTCGGCGATAACGGTCAGAAAATCATGTACCAAATTCCGGGTAATGTTGTTGAAATAATATCCGCAACACAAATTGCCAACTGCCGCCCGGTTTAAAACTCGGACATACTCCGCGTGAATTCCCTGTTATACCGCTATTTCATACGGCAAACAGCCACCTCACGCATCTACGCATATCAAGCTCGACAATTATACCACATCTATTATATAATGTCAATAATCGAGTTCGTTATATTGCTAAAATTTACACTTTATTAACAAGTAGAGTGCCCTCCCCCGACTTTTTGCCAATTTTCGCCATTTAAGTCCTGCTATTTCCATATTACTTGTAATTTTTCATGAATTCGATAAATTTTGTGAAAAAAGCATTGACATTTTTTATTTTTTGTGGTAATATTAACGATATATGATATAATATATCTAAAATAGGAGAATGAGAGAGAATGAAATCCACCGGAATAGTCCGCAAGATCGATGAGCTCGGACGCATAGTGCTCCCCATCGAGATCAGAAACAACATGGACATCAAGAATCGTGACGCAGTTGAGATCTTCGTTGACGAAGACAGAATCATCTTAAAGAAATATGAGCCCGCCTGCATTTTCTGTGGAAATGCCGACAACGTTACATATTTCAAGGGCAAGCTCGTCTGCCGCGAGTGCGCAGCTACACTTGCCAAGACTTCTCAGCAGTAAGTCAACAAAAAAACAACAGGTCAGCGTAATGCTGACCTGTTTTATTTTGTCCGATCGAAAAATTCCTACATTATTATATATATAATATATACTGCTATAATATATACTGCGCCGTCAGCCGGCCATTTCGATGATCTTGACCGCCGCAGGTTCGAGTCCCGACTGCTCGCAGACGATCTCCTTTATCTGGAGCACCTGATTGGGCAGAAGCCCGTCAGTCTTGACCACTACGTTTGCCGACGTTTCGTTGAGCACCGCCACGCATTTTTCAAATCCCTTTGCGGTGATGAGCGACTCGATGTTGGCCTCGCATTCGATCAGCTCGGCGATTCGACCAATACCCTCGGCGGCATCGGCGCGAACCTCTTCAAGCGCTCCTTCGTTCTCGACCACCTGCGCAAGCACCTGCACCGCCTCGTCGCGAGCCTGCGTACGGCTGAGCTCGACCGATGCGAAATATTCGCTGCCGCTCTTGTCGGACGAAGCAAAGGAGGCTTCCCCGCCCTTGTCGGTATAGTCGATGGTGTATCCGTCGTTCGACGCCGTCGTATCCTTTTCGCCCGAGAAGAAGAGCCAGTTGAGGTAAATGGCCCCGCCGATGAGAGCAACCGACGTCATGATGACGACGGTGCGACGGTTGAATTTCCTGACGAGCGAGGAGAACTTCTCCTTCTTTGTCTGCTTTTCGCTCATTTTGCTTTCAAGCTCTGTCAGCTCTTCCTTTTCGCCCTCGATTTTTTTGGTGATATCGTCCATAATAACACAAACCGCCTTTCGCATAAATAATTATCTGCGGGCGGTTTGTCTTTGTCACCGTCCCGCGAGTACTTTACGTTGAAAGTATATTCGCGCGACGGTTTTTATATTACATTTTTAATTAAATTATACCTTGATCTTCGCCCATTTTACCGAGCACTCGTTCTTTACCCTCTTGGACAGAAACTGTGTATATCTCCTTTAAACCTCGATCTTCGCCCACTTTACCGCAAACCGTCTGTCCGCCGCTTTCCTCAAGTGAGCACGCGCATGGAGTTTATACCTTGATCTTCGCCCATTTAAAACTGCCAAAGCGGAAGTAGACGGCAACCATACGGATTATCATATCGATAAGGGCGGCGAGCCATGCGCCGATGAGTCCGAACTCGAAAACGTAGACCGCGAGGATACTTGTTATCGGGCGGATAACCGAAATGCATATCATAAACACAATAGCCACGAACCGGGTATCTCCCGCGCCGCGCAGGCATCCCGAAAGAACGACCGACGTTGTCTGGAAGGGTTGGAAGATGGCAACGATTATCATAACGAGTCCGCCCATATGTACGATATACGGATCGGTCTCAAACAGCATAATAAACTGCTCGCGCAGGGGAACGATCACCGCGATAAGCACGATCGATACCGCCATGGCGATTCGCTGGGCGGCCTTGCCGTAGAGCATCGAGATGTCGGCACGGTCGCGGCCCATGTTCTGTCCGACGAGCGCCGTCGCGGCAGCACCGATACCGTCACCGAAGGTGAAGGTAAAGTTGAGGAACTGCATGCAGATCTGGTGAGTTGCAAAATCCTCGGTTCCGAGGTGTGCAACGACCTTTGCGAAGGTGAAAAATCCGATTCGAAGGGCAACCTGCTCGAGCATAGTGTTGCCGCCAACCTTGAATACCGGCTTTAAAAGCTCGGCGCTCGGCTTCCACGAGCCTCCGTCGTTGATTCGAAGGAGAGCGGTCGGTCGGGTGACAACGACAAAGCAGAGCACAAGTCCGCAAGCCATACCGATGACCGAGGCTATCGCCGCACCGGCGACCTCGAGGCGGGGGAATCCGAAGCGTCCCTCGATAAGAAGGTAGTTGAAAATTACATTTACGATATTGGACGTGCCGTTTACGAACAAGGTGACCTTGGTATTACCGGTACCGCGAAGCGCGGCGGTTATCGCCATAGTCAGCGCATTAATGGGCGCCGCGGCGATGATTATTCTGAAATAGAGCACCGAGTTTTCGAGGGTGTCGCCCTCGATAGCCCCTGCGAATCGCATGAGCGGATCGGCAAAGTATATGGCTATACCGGCCAGCACAACCGATATGCCGAATATGACGAGAAGCATACATTTGAGCGTCTGGTTGGCAACCTCGTGCCTGCCCTCTCCGTGACGGCGGGCTACAACGGCGGTGAGTCCGACATTGATGGCAAAAAACATACACAAAACGAGCATGCGCGGCTGACTGGTAAGGCCGACCGACGATATCGCCGAATATCCGAGGCCCGATACCATCATCATGTCGAGCGAGCTTATAAGCGATGTCAGCACCATCTCAGCAACCGAGGGCGCGGCGATGCGGATAAGCGTCTTGTAAACCTCGCCCGTCGAGGGCATCTCACCTCGGCAGAGCGACGGCTTTATCATGTTTTTAACCGAAAAGAAATTAAACATAACGTCCTTCTCTATCTTAACTTGCAGTTGTAATCACGCAGATATAATAACTATAATCCTCTTTTATTGACTTGGTGTGTGTTTTTTGTTAATAAAGTGTGCTTTTGTCTGCATAACTGTTGTAGACAACTCTGTTTTTTTATGATATAATATTGTTAATGAATTGATCGGAGAATACAGCATGAAAATAAATTGCGTGTGGGAGCATAACGGTGACGATACACTGCTGTATGCAATTGAGTGCGTCGGTGCATTCACCCGAGGTGAAAATTTAAACGTCGCCATAGCAAAAATGCCCGACGAAATTTTATCATATTTCAAATGGCTCGATAAAAACAATATCGGGAACATTGAAATAGTAATTAATGATGAAAAAAGCTCTGCGCTGAATATCAGGGATGCAGATTCTGATGTGCTTTTTGAATGTGAAAAGAAGCCGCTGACAAAAGGCGAATACCTGTACTTTAAAGATCTTGCACTGAAAAGCGCAGAAAGCTTTCTTACATTATATCAATCTATCCCCGACAAAAACATTGCCGGTTTGCCCGAACGAAAAACCTTTTATGGGCAAATTCCTCGTTCGGCAAACGAAATGTATGAGCACACAAAGAATGTTAACGAATACTATTTTGCGGTAATTAATGTGGGTGCCGCAAATGACGGCGATATTTACGAATGCCGAAAGCTCGGATTCGAGCTGCTTGAATCGGCTGATGATTTTCTCAAAAACACTGTTTTCGAGAGCAGCTACGGCGAAAGCTGGTCGCTTCGTAAAGTGATCCGCCGATTTATCTGGCACGACCGTATCCACGCAAAAGCGATGTATAGAATGGCCACAAAAGCCTTCGGACGTGACAATATTGCAAATCCCTTTTATTTCTCTGTCGTTTAAAACAAAAAAACACATTTACAGGATAGTGCCATGGATTTTTTTGAACTGTCAAAAATCGAAAACGAAAGCGAACGAGTAAACAGAACGTATGATATATTCAACGAGGATGTGCGGCTCAATCATTCAAAAGCTGCGAGAGTTGAATTTCTGACAACCGTTCGCTATATAGAAAAATACTTGAAGAACGGCGACAAGATACTCGATATCGGCGCAGGTGCAGGCGAATACAGTCTGTACTTTGCACGAAAGGGGCATGATGTATCAGCCCTTGAACTTGCGGATGCCAATATTGCCTCTTTCAAAAAGAAGCTTACCCCCGATGACAAGATAGATCTCGTTCAGGGCAATGCGCTCGATCTATCCCGCTATACCGACAAATCGTTTGACATCGTTCTTTTATTCGGTCCTCTTTATCATTTGCAAAATAATAAAGACAAGCTGAAATGTATCAGTGAAGGAATGCGCGTATTGAAAGACGGAGGAAAGATATTCTTCTCCTTTATCTCCAACGACTTTGTTTTTCTCACCGAGCTTGGATATGACATAAACTATTTTTCCACCGACGATTACGATAAAAAAACATTTAAGCTGAACGACTTCCCCTTTGTGTTTCACACCGTCGATTCTGCAAGAAAGCTACTTATCGACGGAGGCATAAATATTATACATCAAGTGGCATCGGACGGTGCCAGCGAACTTCTGGCAGAAAGAATCAACTCAATGAGCGATGAGGATTACGCGCAGTATCTTCGTTATCACTTTTACATCTGTGAAAAGCCCGAGCTTATCGGCATGACAAATCATCTGCTGTTTGTTGGCGAAAAGCCGCGCGACTTTTAATCAAATACATTGTTTTAGGACGGTATGTAATGGAAAAGACGCTTTACGATGCCTACGTAAATATCCTGCGTGAGGAATTGGTGCCCGCAATGGGCTGTACCGAGCCGATCGCCCTTGCCTATGCCGCAGCTCTGGCAAGAAAGACTCTCGGCTGTATTCCCGAGCAAATCGAGATACGCGTCAGCGCAAATATTATTAAAAATGTAAAAAGCGTGGTCGTACCACACACCGGCGGACTTCGTGGAATTGCCGCGGCCGTTGCCGCAGGCATCATTGCGGGCGATGCTGATGCCGAGCTTGAGGTCATATCACACGTCAGCGAAGAGCAGATAAAAGAAATAGTTGAATATCTCAAAAGTGCATCATTTGATATTGCCCCGTCGGACAGCGGATATGTTTTCGACATACAGATCAAGGTCAAATCGGATTCCGACAGCGCATTTGTGCAGATCGCGGGAGGTCACACAAACGTGATCGCTATATGCAAAAACGAAAATGTCATCGTTGAGCGCGAATACGTTCAGGGCAATCAGGTTGAGCATACCGACCACTCGGCGCTTAATGTTGAAAGGATAGTCGAGTTTGCCGACTGCCTTGACATTTCCGATGTGAAGGAAACGCTTGATCGGCAGATCGAATACAACATGGCTATCGCCGAGGAAGGGCTTTCGGGCAAATGGGGTGCCAACATCGGCACTGTCCTCCTCAACGCCTACGGCCGCGAGGTGCACAATCTCGCAAAGGCGTATGCCGCAGCAGGATCGGATGCGAGAATGAGCGGTTGTGAACGGCCTGTCATCATCAACTCGGGCAGCGGAAATCAGGGAATGACCGCCTCCGTCCCGGTAATAATCTACGCCCGCCACCTCGGTGTCGGCGATGATATGCTCTGCCGTGCGCTGACCGTTTCTAATCTGGTTACCGTCCATCTCAAAACCGGAATCGGACGCCTGTCCGCCTATTGCGGCGCAACCTCTGCCGGTTGCGGCGCGGGCGCGGGAATAGCCTATCTTTACGGAGGCAAATACCGCGAGATCGCGCACACCATCGTCAATGCGGTTGCGATAAATTCTGGCATGATCTGCGACGGCGCCAAAGCAAGCTGTGCCGCAAAGATCGCATCGGCAGTTGAGGCAGGCCTTCTCGGCATGCAGATGCAGATGCAAAACGAGCAATTTTACGGCGGCGACGGAATCGTCGTCAAGGGCGTGGAGAATACCATCACCAACGTCGGCCGCCTTGCCAGCATCGGCATGCGGCATACCGACGAGGAGATAATACATATAATGATAGGCGATGAATGATTTATCAAAGTGAGGTTTTATCCCGACAGCACAAATCACAAAAGGCAGATCACATCCCATATCAAAAAAAGCAGAGGATAAAGAGGCGTACTCTTAAGGACAGTTTTTGAAATTTAGTAGAATACGTTACCTACCGACAGGAGGACAGAAACCGTAGATTGATTTTCTGCGGTTTTTGTGCTATAATATGGTGTGTGAATGCGCTGTCTATAAAAGGACTTTGCTACGATAAAGCCGAACAATAAATAAGAATTTGGGGGTGAATGCAGTATGAGATATTTTGTTAACGAAGAAGAAAGAAAAGCATCTGGCAGTACATGCTATTTTGAATTTCAAAAAGGAAAGCACAGAAACAAGCATTGGCTTAAAGATTCCATTTGTATTCATGCTGACTTATTTGAGGAGCTTTTGCTATTTCATCTTTTTGCTGATTCTCTTGGCCGTTTTGATTATTATGGTCCGACTAACGAATTTGGAAAAGAGCAATGGTACAAAATCATTGAAAAATCCAAAGGAAATGAGCACTGGGAACTTGTTGTTGAAGAAATGAGCCTATGGGCAGAAGAATGCTTTAAAAATCATACGTGCTTTACAATTTGCGGCATATAATTGTTTGATAAATTCCAATTTGTCGAGAGATGCAGGATTTGCTAAAAGCCTCCCTTGTGTAAAAATTTACTCCGTAAATTGGGGGGGTGGCACGCGGCAGGGGTTCCCCGAAGCGAATGAAATGAGCTTTGGGGGTTCGCTGCGTAGCGTGACGGAGGGATTGTAAAAGTTAGTTTTAGCGCAGAAACAAACCCTCAGCCGCCTTCGGCCCTGGTCGCAATCATAGATTGCTCCCCGCTTTGGCTAAAAATATGCCACTGGCATATTTTCTTAACGCGTCGCGCCCTTTACACAAGGGAGCCTTTTTTACGTTCACCCATGACTTGTCAATTTCCCTGACAAGCACTACATTTGTGTCCACAAATGCAAAAACACGGCATACCTCTTCCGAGATATGCCGTGTTTTTGAAAACTGTCCTTTAGGGAACGCCAAGGCATTCCCTGTTTTTTTACTGCCGATATAACAATAAAT
>JAZSMZ010000096.1:0-7781 GCA_045536155.1 Eubacteriales bacterium | reverse complement strand
GAAAGGTCAAAGGTTATATATTTGTCGCCATAAGAAACAAGAACATTGCGCAATGTTGTATTTTCTCTTATGGTTACGCCCTCGATCTGGGCGAGCATTGAAAGAGGAATATAGTCAACTCCGTAAATGCTTTCCAACGGCAATCTGTGCTGCTCGTACCATGGTGTATCGTTTGTAAACATCGAATACTCTTCTTCTGCATTTACAGCGACAGATGCAAATACTAAAGCGGCAAGCAAGGCGGCCAAAAAAACTAAAAAAGTACGCTTATCCATTCATATCTACCCCCTTGTGTGGAATATAATATGCAACAGCAAGGTCTACAACTCGTCCGTAGCTTTTCGTTCCGTCAGTCTGACCCTGCGCTTTGAGATAGTTATCATTTACGGTTCCGCTGACTTCGGAAGCTACCGACTCCCTGTATTTATCAAAAAACTCGTTATAGGCGATCATTTCGTATCTGATTCTGTTATCCGCATTGTTCATGAGCGCATAGTACATATTCTTATTGGCGCTGTAAAGAGCATTTACAACGTACTCAAAAAGATTCATATATCCGCTGTAACGGATATAAGCATCATCGCTTTCAAGACAGACAAGGAATGCCATGAAATTGGCCTCGTCCTCACGTGCTATACCTCTTTGATGGGAAAGCTCGTGCGCCGCGGTATATGGCAACGTATAGTCGGGAAAATTGACGTTAATATTTGCTTCGCCCGTGTAATAAGTGTATACACCCGAAATATGGGTATAAGTCATGGGCTCGCTTAGCATAACCGTTTTGACATTTGAATACATCGGGGCAATAAACGTATACTTATCGCATACCTTTTTGTATGCCTCGTTGAGCTTTTTGTTCATCTCTGCATAGCTGTACGGCATAACGGATGAGGATGCATACTTGAAATCCACCTCATTGGCAAGCTTATTGGTTTCGTCCAGCAAAATCGAAGCGGTCTGGAGCAGTTCTGCCGCTGTCACCTCGCGGTGATCAAGTCCAAGCTTATCTTCAAGTGTGCTGCTATTATAACCGACAGCGAATCCGCCCCAAAAAAGGGTATAAAAGAGAGTAACGCAGGCAAACAGTCCGCAGATGTATCGTGTCGATGCAACACTGCCCTTTTTGGTTGCGCGAATTCCGCCCCAAATGAGCAGGAACATCAGAACGGGCAAGCATATTATAACAGCTTCGGCAATCGAGAAGGGGAATATATTCGTAATATAGGCCAAAACTGCGCGCAAGACCGATCCGATATACCTATTGTAAAAATCGGAGAATGCGACGCTGTTTTTTGAAACAATATGGACTATTATTGCAAAGATAAAGCCGATGTAAGCGATACTCGCCCAAGTCGGACAGTATTTCTTTACAAAATTACGAATTGGTTTAAGCATAATATATTTTCTAACCGTTTATCTCTGAATACAGTGTTTTTATATCTTCGGGCATGTCGGCAGTGAGCTCTATTCTCTTGCCGTCTGACAGTCTGTTAAAGGAAAGCTTATACGCATGAAGCGCGTGCCGCTTCATGCCGCACTGCCCTTCTTTGCCGTAAAGGTAGTCACCGACGAGCGGCAGACCTATATGGGCGAAATGGACACGGATTTGATGAGTACGTCCTGTTATCGGACGCGCTTCAACTGCAGAAAAGGTCCCGTTCTCGCAAAGAAGCGTATAATCTGTTCGGGCATAATCACCCTCGCCTTCTCTGCAGCACTCACGCAGTATGATGCTGTCGCTTTTGCGGCGGATCGGGGCTGTAATACTTCCCTCTCGGTGCTCCAAAACGCCATCGAGCACGGCAATATATCTCTTTGAAATATTGCCTGATGAAAGCTCATTTGACATTTTGAATGCCGCCATACGGTTGCGAGCAACAAGAACTATTCCCGATGTGTCGGCATCGAGTCGGTTTACAGCGCGAAAGACAAAGGGTATACCCATTTGCTTATAACGCCAGGCAAGCGCGTTTGCCAAGGTATCGTTATGATGGTTGTGCGACGGATGTGTGGGCATCGCCGCCCCCTTGTTAACCGCCACGACTTCATCGTCCTCGTAAAGGATCTCAATGGGAATATCAACAGGCTCAATACGCTTGTTTACGTCGGTATCAAAATCCTCGGTTTCAAGCAACAGTGTATCACCCTCGTGCAAAACAGCACGCACGGTGACTCGCTCACCGTTAAGCAATATTCCCCTTTCCAATGATTTGAGCCGCGTCAGCAGCCCGCGTGACAATCCAAGCTCTGATAGTACAAATTCACGGACAGTCATGCCGCCAAAACGCGGCTCAATCGTTATTAACATAAATTACAGTTTATTTTACCAAAACGGTCCAGCCGTTAGTATCTTCAATCTTGCCCCACTGAATACCGGTAAGGTTGTCGTAGAGCTTTTGAGAGATATTACCGATCTTGCCGTTGTTGATTGTGATCTTCTCGCCGGCGTCATTGAGCTCACCTATGGGAGAGATTACAGCGGCCGTGCCGGTACCGAATGCCTCTTCGAGCTTGCCGGCATAGTAAGCATCAAAGAGCTCGCGTGCGGCGATCTTGCGCTCGGTTACCTTATATCCCCAGCTTCTGAGGAGGTTGATGCAGGAATCGCGTGTTACACCGGGGAGAATGTTACCCTCTTCGAGAGAAGGAGTCAAAACCTCACCGTCGATTACGAAGAATACGTTCATAGCACCAACTTCGTCGATGTACTTGTGCTCAATACCGTCAAGCCAAAGAACCTGTGCGTATCCGAGCTTTTCAGCCTTCTTCTGACCGATAAGTGATGCTGCATAGTTACCGCCGCACTTGGCATATCCTGTGCCGCCCTTGACCGCACGGGTGTACTCGGTTTCGATAAAGATCTTTACGGGATTGATTCCCTCGGGATAGTAGGAACCTACGGGGGAAAGGATTATCATAAAGAGATAGTTCTTTGCAACGTGAACGCCGAGATGTGCATCGGTTGCAATAATGAAGGGGCGTATGTAAAGAGAGGTGCCCTCGTTGTCGGGAACCCAATCGGAATCGACGTCAACGATAGCCTTGATTGCCTGAAGAACGTCCTCTTCGTTAAGCTGAGGAATACAAAGGCGGGCATTGGTGTTGTTCATACGCTCGATATTCTTTGTGGGACGGAAAAGCTGAATGTGTCCGTCGGGTGTCTTGTATGCCTTAAGACCCTCAAACATTTCCTGAGCGTAGTGGAATACCATGGCGGCGGGGCTGAGCGATATATCCTGGAAAGGAACTATGCGGGGATCGTACCATCCCTGTCCCTCGGTATAATTCATGATGAACATGTGGTCGGTAAAGTAGTTGCCGAATCCGAGTTTGTTCTGATCGGGCTTTACTTTTTTCTCTGCGGGATGCTCGTAACGAATGTTAAGCATAATATGCCTCCGAATAATAATAGTCTATACAGATTTATTATACTACATTTTTTAAAATATTTCAATGCTGTTTTAATAATTTAAGCAAAAAATTAGCGACTTTTTATCCCTTTTGAAGGCTTTTTACGTATATTTTACCTCGGCAAGGCAAAAATAGTAGCACACACAACAAAATACAACAATTTACTGAAAGGAACGGTTACTTTTATGAAAAAAATATCTGCCCTTCTGCTTGCGCTTCTTCTTGTGATTTCGATGCCGTTTGAAATCAGCGCCGCCCAAAGCGTCACTACGATATCGCCTGCTTTAAATATCATTTCGGCAAGATTACGACTTGCCAAAAGCGGCAATCTCGGTGAAACGATTTCTTTTACCGCAAGCGATTTTGACAAATGTCTGAACAGTCGTGTAAGCTCCATCACCATAAGCTCTCTTCCCGAAATAATTGACGGCAGACTGTATCTTAACTCGATACCCGTTAAAGCGGGACAGACTATTTCCCGCAAAGACCTCGCATCGCTTACCTTCATGCCGATCGGCCGCGACGAAAACGAAGCATCCTTCAAATTCAAAGCCGGCAACTTTTCTTCGGGCAGCGACATCACCTGCATGATCTACAACATCGAAGGCGACAACTTTGCCCCCTCCTCCCTTGTTTTTGACGATCAGCTTTTCACAGTTTCGTGCTATCAGGGAATCGACTATTACGGTGTGATGCGCGCTGTTGATCCCGAAGGTGACTCCGTAACATTTGAAATATCAACTCCGCCCGCAAGAGGATCGTTGAAGATAATCAACAAGCAGGACGGCAGCTTTATTTACACTCCTCTCAGTGGATATAAGGGGACCGACAAATTTGAATTTACCGCCGTTGACAAATACGGCAACCGTTCAAATCCGGTCAGCATGAGTATTGAAATTCTTCAAAACGATTCAAAGGTGGTATATTCCGATCTTGACGGACACTGGGCATACAATGCCGCTATTGCCGTTTCAAACGCAGACATCATGCACGGCAAAACGAAAACGACCTTTTCTCCCGACGCACTTGTCAGCCGTGCCGAATTTTTAACAAATGTAATGAAGGCTGCAGGATACACCGTCAAGGGAAGCATTGCCACTACGTTCTTTGACGACACCGAGATTCCCGTCGAATATCGTGGATACGTTGCGGCAGGAGTCGAGCTTGGCTTTGTATTCGGCACTGAACAAGACGGTGTGAAAGTTTTTAATGCAAACGAGCCGATCACTCGCTCGGAAGCGGCTGTTATCGTAAACAGGATCCTTAATCTTCCCACACCTACTGTAAAAGCTGTATTTTCCGATATATCGTCCGTTCCGACGTGGGCTGTTGAAGCTATATCCGCTCTCGTTGATGCGGGCATACTGAACGGCAACGGAAGCACTCTCATGGCCCATTCAAACGTTACCCGTGCGCAGACCGCGCAGATAGTTTATAAGATACTCCAACGAGGATAATACGAAAAAGCCGATGCAAAGCATCGGCTTTTTTTACTGTTTTCATATTTTCGTAATATTTTTCTGCTACAATGAGTTATCTGATAGTTGGAGGATATACTCGCTATGACAAATTATGAAAGCAAGCTTACCGTCAGAGTTGCAAATGAGAGCGATCTTGACGAAATAATGGTAATAATAGAAGCCGCGAAAGAGTTTATACACTCGCAAGGGATACATCAATGGGTAAACGGGTATCCGTCGAGCGACGTAATACTTGACGATATAAAAAGCGGCCGTTCATACGTACTTGTAGACGAAGATAACGGTGCAATAATGGCAACTTCATTTATATCCTTTGACGGCGAGAGTACATACGATAAAATTTACGAGGGTGAATGGAACGAGGAAAACGCCGAGTTTTGCGTTATACACCGCGTGGCTGTAAACTCATCGTACAGACGAAGCGGCATGGCCAATGCCATGTTTGAATATGCCGCAAAGCTCTGCCGCGAAAGAGGATGCAAATATCTTCGTGCCGACACTCATCGCGACAATCTTAAAATGCAGGGTGCCATGAAAAAAGGCGGATTTGTTTACCGCGGTATCATCTATCTCGAAAATGGCCACGAACGTTTTGCCTTTGAAAAAACGATCTGATTATATGCTTACTTGTGAGGTACACGTTATGAATAATCTTCCTTTTAAGGCGGCGGATATACTTCTGCCAAAAAAAGATTTTGAAAAATGGGCGTGTGTTGCCTGCGACCAGTTTACGTCTCAGCCCGACTACTGGGAAAAGGCATACACCGCAGTCGGCGACGCAAAATCTGCATTGAATATCGTTCTTCCCGAGATCTATCTCGAAGACAACGTCGACAAAAGAATTGCCGACATCAACGAAAACATGGTAGAATACCTAAAGCAAGGCGTGTTTGAAGAGTACAAGAATGCGCTTATCTACGTTGAGCGCACACTTCCCGACGGCGGCATCAGACGAGGCATTGTAGGCGCTGTCGATCTCGATGCCTACGATTTTACCGCAGGCGCAAAGCCGATGATCCGTCCGACCGAGGGCACGGTTCTTGAGCGTATCCCGCCCCGCGTCAAAATCCGCAAAGACGCTCCTCTTGAGCTGCCCCACGTAATGCTCCTTATCGATGACGAAAAGCGCACCGTTATTGAGAGTCTCTCCTCTCTTGATCTGCCGATAGTTTATGATTTCGATCTTTTGATGGGCGGCGGTCACATCAAGGGATATCTAATTGATGAAAACACTCAAAAGCAGGTGTTTGATGCGCTTTATGCACTTGTTGAAGGTCAGAGCGAGCCCTTCCTTTTCGCTGTCGGAGACGGCAATCACTCGCTTGCGACAGCAAAGGTATGCCACGAGAATGACAAAAGCGAGCTTAGCCGTTTTGCTCTTTGCGAGATAGTTAATATTCACGACGAATCGCTTGTTTTTGAGCCAATTTACCGCGTTATGTTCGGCGTTAACGAGCGTGAGCTTATCTCCGGATTAAACAATATTTTCAAAGGCGGAGAAACGCCCATTGAAGTTATAACCAATAATTCGAGCGAGACTTTCTACACCAACGGATTCCCGGTCGGCGCGCTTCAGGACTATTTGGATGAATATCTCAAAAAACATCCGGAAGCGAAGATCGACTACATACACGGCGAGGACGTTGCTCGCAACCTTGCCTCAAAAGAGGACTGCGTGGGCTTCATTTTCGGCGGAATGCAAAAGAGCGAGCTTTTCCCCATTGTTGCTGATCGCGGAGTTCTGCCGCGAAAATCGTTTTCGATGGGCGAAGCCGCTTCAAAGAGATACTACCTCGAAGCAAGAAAAATCAGGTAAAAAAAGGCTGTTATATGACAGCCTTTTTATTATTCTACAAGCTCAAACGCGAGCTTCATAAGCTCGATATCTTCTGTTATTGAAGCAAAACGGAATCTGAAATCTCCGCTTTGGCGTATTGCACCGTTTTCGCTTTGTATAAAGTCCCCGGGGCCACGAAGTGCGAGGTCATGCTCGGCAAGCATAAAACCGTCCGACGTTGATTTGATCGCGTTAAGGCGCTCGCGCGACAGCTCGCTTGACGTATCGCTCACGAGCACGCAATAAGACTGTCTGTCGCCGCGTCCGACTCGTCCGCGAAGCTGATGAAGCTGTGAAAGCCCGAATCTTTCGGCGCATCTGACGATCATCAAGGTTGCAGTCGGCACGTTTACACCAACCTCAATAACGGTGGTCGACACGAGCACGTCAAGGCCATCAGCAGAAAACGCTTTCATGACCTCATCCTTTTCGGCGCTCTTCATTTTTCCGTGAACGCAGCCGATATTTAAATTGGGGAGTGCATTTTTTAATCGCTCTGCTTCTTCAACAGCACCTATTATCGGAAGCGATTCGTTCGCTATCTGCTCGGCATCGTATCCGTAGCCAAACTGTATTACCTCGTCACTCTCTTCGCCGGCTTTTTCTTCAACAGCAGGGCAAACGACGTATACCTTTGAGCCTAAATTAACCTGCTTTTCGATAAATTTATCAAGGCGAATAAGATAGTCACTACCGACAACGAAGGTATCGACTGTCTTTCGTCCGGGCGGCAACTCGTCGAGTATAGACAGATCGAGATCCCCATACACCGTCTGAGCTAGTGAGCGCGGTATGGGAGTTGCCGACATTACGAGAGTGTGCACCTTTTTATCAGCATCTTCGCCCTGTGATTCGTTGCCCTTCTTTTCAAGTGTGTCACGCTGATTTACGCCGAATCGGTGCTGTTCGTCGGTAATAACAAGTGCACAATCGTTAAATTCCACGCCATCGCTGAGAAGAGCGTGTGTACCGATTGCAAAATCTATTTTGCCTTCCTTAAGAGCTTGGTAAAGCTCTTTTTTAGTCTTTTGGCTGTTTGAGCCTACAAAAAG
>JAZSMZ010000075.1:0-15994 GCA_045536155.1 Eubacteriales bacterium | reverse complement strand
TTTCGGCGCTTTCGATAACCATGACTCATCTTTCGAGATTTTCCGAAGAGATCATTCTCTGGTGCTCGTCCGAGTTCGGATTTATCACTCTCGACGATGCTTTTTCGACCGGTTCGTCTATCATGCCCCAAAAGAAGAATCCCGACGTTGCCGAGCTGGTGCGCGGCAAATCGGGGCGCGTATTCGGTGACCTTATGACCCTGCTCACCGTTATGAAGGGTCTTCCTCTTGCTTACAACAAGGATATGCAGGAGGATAAAGAGGCAATATTCGATGCGCTTGACACCGCTCACATGTGCATTACCACCTTTACGGGCATGTTCGCAACCGTAAGTGTAAACGCCGACGTAATGCTTGCATCTGCAGGTATAGGTTACATCAATGCAACCGATTGCGCAGACTATCTTACCCGCAAGGGTGTACCTTTCCGCGATGCCTATAAGATCACGGGAAGGATCGTCGGTATCTATTCGCCCAAAAAGATTCCGCTTGACGAGATATCGCTCAACGAGCTCAACGCTGTTGCCGCCGAATGCGGCAGAGAAGCGCTTTTCACCGATGATTTTTATGATGCCATCAATTTGTCGGTCTGCGTAAATGAAAGAAAAGTAATCGGCGGTCCTGCCGAATCATCTGTTTTAAAACAGCTTGAATACGTCAAAGAATTTATTAAATAATCGCTGTTTTTGATGAAAACAATCACGAGGTAAATTATGACAAACAAAATCAAAGCAGGCGTTATCGGTGCTACAGGATACGCAGGAGAAGAGCTTGTTCGCCTCCTTTGCAATCATCCTTTTGCCGAAATTGCCGCTGTTTCTTCGGTTTCCTTCGAGGGACAGAAAATATCCGACGTATATCCGGCACTCCGCGGCTTTTGCGATCTTACATTGACCGATGCGGACGATGTCATTGCAAAATCCGATGTAATATTTACCGCTCTTCCTCACGGACTTTCTGAGGAGATCGTGGTAAAGGCCGCAGTTAAGCCGGTAATTGATTTTGGTGCGGATTTCCGCCTTGACGACGAGGAAACGTACAAAAAGTGGTACGGCAAATCGTTTGCCTATCCCGAATTACATAAAGAATCGGTTTATTGCATACCCGAGCTCAACCGCGATGCTATCGGCAACACCAACATCATCGCATCGCCCGGATGCTATCCGACAGCCGCATCTCTTGCTCTTGCTCCCGTCGTAAAGAATAAACTTATCTCGCTTGAAGGTATCATAATCGATGCGAAATCGGGCGTTACCGGGGCAGGACGCGGACTTTCGCAGAACACTCATTTCCCCGATACAAACGAAGCGTTTTCCGCTTATAAAGCAGGCGCGCACCGCCACACACCCGAAATTGAACAGACTGTATCAAAGATCGCAGGCGAAAAGGTGTCGCTTACCTTTGTACCTCATCTTCTTCCCGTTAATCGCGGTATCGAAGAGAGTATCTACTGCAAGCTTGCCGATGGTGTAACAGCTGAAACAGTTCGCAAAGCATATGAAGATGCCTACGAAAACGAAAAATTCGTACGCCTTATGCCGAACGGAGAGTATGCAAATATCAAAAACGTGCGCGTGTCCAATTTCTGCGACATCTCGCTCCACCTTGACGAGCATACACGAACACTTATCATCTGCTCATGCATTGACAATATCGTCAAGGGCGCGGCAGGACAGGCGATGCAGCTCATGAATATCCGCATGGGTCTGCCCGAGGATGCGGGACTTACTTCTGCGCCTCCCGCAATCTGATTAAGAAAACATTTATTCAGCATACAGAGGTTAAAATGGAAATCAAAATAAATGACATTAACGGTGGTATCACCTCTCCCAAAGGATTTTCTGCGAGCGGTATTCACTGCGGACTTCGCAAAAATAAATCGAAAAGTGACCTTGCACTGATCGTTGCAGACCGCGACTGCACAGCGGCAGGTGTTTATACAACGAATAAGGTATTTGCCGCACCCGTAGGCGTTACAAGAGCCCACCTCGCTAACGGCCACGCAAGAGCGATCATCTGCAACAGCGGAAACGCCAACACCTGTAATTCGGACGGATATGATAAGGCAAATGCCACCTGCGCCGCTCTTTCAAAGGAGCTGAATATCGACGAAAACGATATCGTTGTTGCATCTACAGGCGTTATCGGTGTTCCGCTGCCCGTTGATGCTATCATAAACGGCATACCCACTCTCGTATCCGCGCTCGACGATACCGACAAGGCAAGCTCGGACGCCGCTACTGCTATAATGACGACAGATACCAAGAAAAAGGAATACGCCGTTGAATATTCCGTAAACGGCGAAACGATCCATGTCGGCGGTATATGCAAAGGCAGCGGCATGATCGAACCTAACATGGCAACAATGCTCGGATTTATCACCACAGATGCCGCAATCTCTCCTGAAATGCTCGACCGTGCCCTTCATAAGACGGTTGCCGACACCTTTAATATGGTATCGGTAGACGGTGACACCAGCACAAACGATATGGTTGTCATAATGGCATCGGGTGCATCGAGCAATACGTATATTGATAGTGAGTGTGACGAGTATTTCGCATTTGAAGCCGCGCTCGACGATCTCTGCCACAAGATGTGCCGCGCCATCGCCGCTGACGGCGAGGGTGCAACCAAGCTGCTTGAATGTACGGTTTCCAATTTCAGCGACATCAAGGGCGCAAAGATCCTCGCAAAATCGGTTATTAAATCTTCTCTTGTCAAGGCCGCAATGTTCGGCGCCGATGCAAACTGGGGACGCATACTCTGCGCGCTCGGTTATGCGGGAATCGAATTTGATACCGACAAGGTTGACGTTTCCTTCCGCTCGAAGGCAGGAAGCATTCTGGTTTGTCAGAACGGACGAGGCGTTGATTTCAGCGAAGAGCTCGCAAAAGAAATTCTGACAAAGAAATATATCTATATCGACGTCGATTTAAAGAGCGGCGATTGCTCGGCTACCGCATGGGGCTGTGATCTGAGCTACGAATACGTCCGTATAAACGGCGATTACAGAAGCTGAGAAAGGACCGACGAAGGATGTTTGTTTCAAATTACGATAAAGCGCAGGTGTTAAACCAGGCGCTGCCTTATATTCAAAAATATTCGGGAAAGACCGTTGTTGTCAAATACGGCGGAAACGCCATGCTTAATGACGGACTCCGTGATGCCGTTATATCGGATATCGTTCTTTTGAGTCTTGTCGGTATCAACGTAGTGCTCGTCCATGGCGGCGGCCCCGAGATTACCGATATGCTCGGAAAGCTCAACCTTGAAAGTCATTTCATAAACGGACTCCGCTATACCGATGCCGATACGATGGGCGTTGTACAGATGGTGCTTGCGGGTAAGACCAACAAGGATCTCGTCAAGCGTATCGAGCATATAGGCGGTCATGCGGTCGGCCTTTGCGGTATCGACGGAGGCATGATCAGAGCAAAGAAGCTTGACGACGGCAAAAACGATTACGGATACGTAGGCGAGATCATCGACGTTGATGCATCGATAATCAAAGCAAATCTCGCACAGGGATGCATTCCCGTTGTATCGACGGTTGCTCTCGGCGTTGACGAATACGGCGAGGATGCCAATCCCGTATACAACATCAATGCGGATATTGCTGCGGCAAAGCTGGCCGTTGCCCTTCACGCATCCAACTTTATTCTGCTTACCGACGTTCGCGGACTCATGTACGATCCGCATGACGAGGACACCCTTATTCCCGAGGTCAAGATCGACGAGGTAGACAATCTCGTTCGTGAAGGCGTTATCAAGGGGGGCATGATTCCCAAGGTCAACTGCTGTGTTGACGCCGTTCGCCGCGGAATACAGAAAACCGTTATCATCGACGGAAGAATTCCACATTCCATTCTTCTTGAAATGCTCTCCGATGAGGGTATCGGTACGATGTTCGTAAGATGAGGAGTGACAAGATGAACCACAATATTGCCGCATCGATGGATGCTGAGTATATCCTTCCCACCTACGGACGTTGTGATCTTGCCGCAAAGAAGGGCAAGGGAGCAACACTTACCGATCTCGACGGAAAAGAATATATCGATTTTACGTCGGGAATAGGCGTAAATGCTCTCGGCTGGTGCGATGACGAATGGGTAAAGAGTGTTGAAGAACAGCTTCACTCGTTCCAACATCTGTCGAACTACTATATCTCTCCCGTAACTGCCGAGGTGGCAAAGGTGCTGGTCGAAAAATCAGGACTAAAAAAAGTCTTTTTCGCTAACAGCGGTGCAGAGGCAAACGAGGGCGCGATTAAAGTTGCGCGTAAGTACAGCTTCGATAAATACGGAGAGGGAAGAGCAACCATTGTTACCTTAAAGCAGTCTTTTCACGGACGTACCGTAACGACTCTTGCCGCAACCGGACAGGACGTTTTTCATAACTATTTCTATCCCTTCACCGAGGGATTCAAATACGCGCCTCTCAACGATATCAAAGCGCTGAACGAAGCACTTACCGATGATGTTTGCGCCGTAATGGCAGAAGCAATTCAGGGCGAGGGCGGAGTCAATATTATGACCGACGAATATGCCGCTTACCTTAGAAAGATCGCTGACGAAAAAGACATTCTCATCATAGTCGACGAGGTGCAGACAGGTATCGGACGTACTGGCAAAGTGTTTGCATATCAGAATTTTGAAAATGGCTTTATGCCCGACGTTCTTTCTCTTGCAAAGGGACTTGGCGGCGGACTTCCGATCGGTGCATTCATGGTCGGCGAAAAATGCCTTAACACTCTCGGTGCAGGTATGCACGGAAGCACATTCGGCGGAAATCCCGTTTCTGCTGCAGGAGCAAAGGCTGTTTTAAATAAGGTGTGCGATGATAAATTCCTTGCCGACGTCGTAAAAAAAGGCGAATATATCAAAAATCGCATTGTTGAAGCAAAGCTTGGTTGCGTCAAGGAGATCCGCGTCCGCGGCCTTATGATCGGTATTGCCATTGAAGGCAACCCTAAGGACGTACTCCATCGCGCATTTGATTTGGGACTGCTCATTTTAACGGCAGGCAAAGACGTTGTTCGACTTCTTCCGCCCCTCAATATAGGTGAAGACGAGCTCAAAAAGGGATGCGACAAGCTTATCGAAGCATTGAGATAATAAATTCAAATATAAAGGAGATAATATATGAAAAACCATCTTTTGGCCATGAGCGACTTAACTCAGTCGGATATAATCGATATACTTAATCTTGCCGAACAGCTCAAGTTCGAGCGCAAAAACGGTATCGAGCATAAATTGCTCAGCGGAAAAACTCTCGGTATGATTTTCCAGAAATCCTCCACCAGAACCCGCGTTTCCTTCGAGGTCGGTATGTATCAGCTCGGCGGTCAGGCGCTCTTCCTCTCCTCGCGTGATCTGCAGATCGGACGCGGCGAGCCCGTTGAGGATACCGCTCGCGTTCTTTCCCGTTATCTCGATGGAATTATGATCCGTACCTATGCGCACAGTGAAGTAGAAGCTCTCGCAAAATACGGCTCCATTCCGATAATCAACGGACTTACCGACTATGCTCATCCCTGTCAGGTTCTTGCCGACCTTATGACCATTCGCGAAGTCCGCGGCTCGCTTCAGGGACAGAAGCTTGCTTTCATCGGTGACGGCAACAACATGGCAAACTCGCTCATCGTCGGCTGTCTTACCGCCGGAATGGATGTTGCAATCGCTTGCCCGAAGGATTACGCTCCCGATGCACGTGTGCTCGAATTTGCAAAAGCATACGGCGATCATTTCACAATGACCGAAAATATTTATGAGGCAGCCGAGGGTGCAGATGTTCTTTACACCGACGTTTGGGCATCCATGGGTCAGGAAGGCGAGGCTGAGGCACGCAAGAAAGCATTCAACGGCTATTGTATCGACAAGAAGCTTACCGACGTTGCAAAGAGTGACGTTATGGTTCAGCATTGCTTACCTGCACACCGCGGCGAAGAGATCATGGCAGATGTCTTTGAAGAGCACGCGAAAGAGATATTTGAAGAGGCTGAAAACCGTCTCCATGTTCAAAAGGCGGTCATGGTCAAGTTAATGGCAAAATAATATAAAAATCAAGAGGCAATGATTTTTTCGTTGCCTCTTGAATGATTTTTAGTAAAGGAATTTTATGCTTGAATTCAAAGCCCTTACGTTGGAAGATATTCCGCTCATCAAGCAGTATTTGAAATATACACAAAGCCGTGCCTGCGACAATACTGTTGGTGGCACCTTCATGTGGCGCGACTATTTTTTCTCCGAATATGCCTTTTTGTGCGGCAATCTTGTATTTAAAATGCAAAATCCCGACGGCTCGGTTGCTTTTTCCATGCCGCTCGGAGAGAATCTCGCTTGCTCGTTTGAACGCATTAAAAGCTACTGCAAAAGAAGGGATATCCCGATAGAATTCTGCCTTGCGACAAAGGAAGACATCGAGGTGTATTCCAAATATTTTGATATCGAAATATTTCCCACACCTAATTGGAACGATTACGTCTACGATTCAAATGCGCTTGCAACTTTTGCAGGACGGGCATACAACGGTCAGCGCAACCATACAAATGCCTTTTTGCGCGAAAATCCGAATTGGGAATATAAAGCCGTAACAGCTGACAATATTGCCGATGTCTGCAAATTCTACTACGATGCCGATATTTTTCACGCAAAGGATGCCGAGCTGTACGTTGAGGAGCAGAAAAAGGTCGTTGAAGTGCTCGATAATTTCGATCTCTACGGCATGATCGGCGGAGCGATATACGTCAACGGCAAGGTGATCGCATTTGCCCTGGGCGAGATAATGGGCGATACTCTTCATACGCATATCGAAAAGGCAGATAAGTCGATTCGCGGGTCATATCAGATGATAGTGCGCGGATTTAATGCCGCCAATCTGAAATATGGCATAAAACACACGAATCGGCAGGACGATGCGGGTGATGAAGGTCTTCGAAAATCAAAGCTGTCATATCATCCGTGCGAAATTATTGAGAAATTTACCGTTAAAGTAAAAAAGGATTGAATCTGTTTTTGATTCAATCCTTTTTTTATTACTTTTTGTTGAATGTAATTGTGCTTGCGCGGAAGCGATCCTCAACGGGAAGGAACACTCCCTCGTTTTCAAGTGTTTTTGCATCAAATTCACGTCCATCTTCGGCAACAAAAGTGCCAATACCGTCGGTAACGGGATAGACGTTGATAAAATGCTGCTGAGGCATTGCCGAGAATGATGCAATCTTGATCTTGTTGAACTGCTCATCGTTAAACTGCAAAACAAGCATGCTTTCGGTATCACAGAGAATGCGGCATTCGGATTTCATCCAGAATTCGCGATCGGCCTTGTATTGTTTTATGAATTTGGAAAAATCGTTCAAAAGTCCGTCTGACAGGCGCGTCAGATCGCAGGTAAGTCCGATAGGGCCTCCGAGCATTGCGGCGAACATATAGTCGCGCGTAACACCTTCCAGATGACGCCAGGCAGCCTCGCCGCATGAGAGAATAGGATCTGAATATTGAGGAGCGTTTACAGGTGAAAAATCCTTGATGCTTTGAATAGACACCCACTTTTCAAGCGAACGGGAGGGAAGCCGAATAAGTGTGCTTTTGAATATCTCCACCTGCTTGTAGATACTGTGATTGTCGCTCATCCAGAAGGAGTCGAATCCGTTCAGATTGGCAAAGCACATTCTCAATCCGCCGCCTGCACAGCATTCGAGATAGAGCTCGGGGAATTCCTCCCTCAGCCGCATAAGGAACTTTCGGTATCCCTTAAAATAATTGACAAAAGCGGTGGACGTGCTGTCAAATGTCAGCTCGGCGTTGAAATCAAATTTGATAAACTTGATTCCGTATTTACGTATATTTGAAGCAACCTTTTCGTAAATGTAATCGCAGGCTTCATCGATAGCAAAATTCAAAAAATGCCAGCCGTCTTCGTACAGATAGTATTCGGGATGCTCTTTAATGCCCTTTGCGGCGGCACCTGCGCGCTCGAGCTCAAACCAAAGACCGAATTTTAGACCTGCTTTGCGAACCAAATCGGAAAATTCCTTCATTCGGCCGGCCATGGATGCGTGAGTACATTCTTCCCAATCGCCAACGGCATTTCCCCATGCTCCGGGAGGGCCGAACCATCCAGCGTCGATAATGAAATATTCAGCGCCGATTTCCTTTGCCTTTTCAAGCTGAAGAGAAAGAATATCGTAGCTGATGTTGTCAAATTTACTCAGCCACGAGTTGTACATCACGGGCATACTCTTTGCGGGGTAAAGATCGTTTGCATATCTGTGAAGCTTGTATGCATCCATGTCGAGTTTGTTTTTAAACTCATAAAATAAAATTGCAGGGAGCTCAAGCTCTTCGCCGGGCATAAGATGATAGTTCAAGCCTCGACCTAAAAGTCCCAGTTCAACCTCGACAGTTTTATTTACAGCAGCCCAAAAGAGGCGCTTTACCTTGAACATCCAAAGACCGTCGCAAAGGATGTGGAAGACCATGCCGCGCTGGCTCTGATTGCTGTATACGGCCACAAAGGGGGACGCGCCGGTGATCGAGCGGCAGCTCTCGCCCTCGGCAGAAATTTCGGTAATAAGCTCCTGCCACTTGCCGTAGCCCTCGCCGCACCATTCATTGTATTGAGTATATACCTCGTATTCGCCGCCCTCAAAAATGAATTTCGAAAGCATATTGCGAATGTCAATGACCTTGTCAGATGTGTTTTTTATTGTGTCAACTCTCTTTTTTACGCCGCTTTTGTGTTCTGTAACGACGCTTGACCATTCAAAGCCGTCGCCCGCGAAGAAAAACTTTCCGTCGCGCATTTCGACGGGTCCGGTCGGACGGTTAAAATCGCCCTCAAGCGTTGCCATGTAGCGAATATCTTTTAATACCGGTAAATAATGCATAGCGCTTTCTCCTTAAATAAGGTGTATTATCATTATAGTTCACAGATTTTTTTGATAACGTGTCCCGCGATCATAAGACCTGCCGAGGAGGGGACGAACGATATTGACGCTGGAGTGCGTTCGCCGTTTTTAAAAGGTTGCTCGTCGCTCCATAAAACATCGATATTTGTTATGCCTCTTGCCTTAAGCTCGCGCCGCATGACCTTTGCAAGGGGACAAACCTCTGTCTTTTTGATATCAGTGATGCGGAATCGGCTCGGATCGAGCTTGTTTCCCGTTCCCATTGATGCGATTATCGGAATACCGTTTTTAAAGCAGTGCTCGGCGATAGCAATCTTTGCGCTGACGTTGTCGATGGCATCAATAACGTAGTCAGCTTTCGCATGATCAATTATAGAAGCGGCGTTTTCCGCATTAACAAATTCAGCTGATGCATCAAACACGATGTCAGGATTAATTGACAGCGCGCGCTCTCGCATTATTTCGACTTTCAACCGCCCTATCGTATCCCGCGTAGCGATTATCTGTCTGTTGATGTTGCTTTCGGCAACAGTATCAAAATCCACAACGGTAAGCTTACCGATTCCGCTTCTGATAAGTGCTTCGGCGGTAAACGATCCGACACCGCCGCAGCCAAACAGTAAAATCCGCGCATTTTTCAGCTTATCAACGGCATCGTCACCGATAAGAGTTGCCTCGCGCGAAAGCCATTCGGGCGATCTTGTGATCTTGTCACTCATTTTAATTATTCCTTTTCAATGTCGCCGCTTTTTGAAATTACACAAACAACCATCTTAACGCAAAGCTCCTTTAAAAGGGGAAGTTTTGCAAATGCGGTAAGGAATCGGCGCAGAGGCGCTTCTTTGTAATAGAGAGGAGAAATGTTCTTTTTCTTAAGAATCTTTTTAAATCGCGATATCGTCATCTTGTTGATATAGCTGATATATTCCTTTCCGTTTTCATCGGTTGAAAAGCGGAATTTGATGCGGTCGGCGGCATCGGGATACTTCGCTACAAGATCGCGATATGCCTTGATACAAGCCTTTTCCGAAAAGAAGAAATGTTCCCAGGGCATATTGATGGCATCAGAAAGATGCGCACCGAAGGGATGATAATATGGCGGGAAATTAATATATATTTTTCCGTCCGGCTTTACAACGCGCATTATCTCGTCAAGAACCGATTCGGGTTCGCTCACGTGCTCCATGGCGTCGTTCATAATAATTGTGTCAAAGCTGTTGTCCTCATAAGGCAGAGCATCGGCAGACGCGCAGACGAAGTCAAATCTGTCGCCGTATCCAAGCTTTTTTGCAAGCTCATTTGCTTCACTTTCGTAGGATTTTACAATGTCTACACCGGTTACATGCTTGGCACCCATTTTTAAAAAGAATAAGCTTTTTCCTGCAGCTCCGCATCCGATGTCAAGCACATTTTTGCCCTCAAATATTTCATTGCAGCTGTATTTTTCCGTGAAAAAAGCGATGGTATCTCCACCTTTTTCATACTGCCATTCGGCGTATGTCATCTTCTTTTCGTCGGCAAGATTAAACGGATGTATGACCGGCTTAAATATTTTATTGCCAAGCTTGATCAGTTTGACTGAAAGTGACATTTTAAAATCCTTTCGTTTATTATCAAAGCAGTTGTGCTCTTAGTTCATCTGCAGATTTCGGCGAGAGAAGAGCCGGAGGAATATCAAACATGGTAACAGCACCTGTTTTTCCATCGGCTGCCATACGGGCAATGGCACGGGCAGAGCAGAGAAGAACGGAACCGGTAAATTCGGGATTGGAATCGAGAGCGAGCGAATATTCGATTCGCTGTTTTGTGCCATCGGAGCTTTCACCCGAGCGGATGACGAATCCGCCATGAGGCATGGATCTATGCTCGCGGTCAAAGGTGTCCTCGTCTATGAAATTGACCGTTGTGTCATATTCGGCAAAGTAGTTGGGCATGGTGACGATCTCACGCTCGATCGACGCTTTGTCAGCACCCTCTTCGGCAACGACAAAGCATACGCGGGTGTGCTTTTGACGCGTAGAGAGCTCTCTGTTTTCTCCCGATCTTGCGGCATCGATTGCTTCGGGAACGGGCACAGTATACTGAACCGCGCGCTTGACACCGCTGATGCGTCTTATCGCATCGGAGTGCCCTTGGCTGACGCCCTTGCCCCAGAATGTATATGTCTTTCCTTTAGGTATGATCGACTCTGCGTAAAGACGGTTCAAAGAGAACATTCCGGGGTCCCATCCTGCAGATATAAGGGACAGATGTCCGCTTTCCTTCGCAGCTTTATCAACTGCGGCAAAATATTCGGGAATCTTTGCATGTGTGTCAAAGCTGTCAACGGTATTAAAAAGCTTTGCATATCGAGGAGTCATTTCGGGCAGATCGGTGGCCGATCCGCCGCAGATGACGAGCACGTCTATCTTTCCGACAAGCTTTTCGGCGTCATTTTCATGAATTATCTCAACACCGCTTGCTGTTTTGATGGAAGACGGATCGCGTCTTGTAAGAAGCGCAACCAAATTTATATCGTCGTTGATCATAGCGGCCTTTTCTACTCCGCGACCGAGGTTTCCGTATCCTGCAATGGCTATATTTATCATAGGTTTATCTCCAAAAATTATTTGCGTTCAATTGTGAAAAAGAAGGGTGATGTGGGTGAGTTTACAATTTTTACTTTGGCGATACAGAATTTGAAGCGGCTGATGGTTTCAAAATATTCGTCAAGCATTTCGCCTTCAAGCTTGCCTTCCTCATGCCCGGGGTATACGGCAACAAGGAGAATGCTGTCGTGATCGAGCAGCGACATTGCGGCTTTGATCGCCTCAAGGGTGGATTCGCGGCGGGTGGTAACGGTCTTTTCAGCACCGGGAAGCCAGCCGAGATTAAATACACCTACCTTGATAGGCTCTTTGATGTGATCAAGAGCGTTTGCGTGCGAATCAAGGATCAATGTATAGTTATTGGGAGCATTTTCCTCTTCGAGAAGCTTTTTTGTATTGTCCAGCGCTTGCTGTTGAACGTCAAAAGCATATACGCGACCGTTTTCGCCTACTGCATTGGATAAAAAGAGGGTATCGTGTCCGTTGCCCATGGTGAAATCAGCAACGGTTGCACCTTCACTCAGGTGTTGAGAAAGAAAAAATTTGTGAAGCGAAAGCAAATCGAGCATGTTGTCCTCCGACAGTACATATTTACTCAAATTATTATATCACAGCAACGTAAACAATGCAAGAGCTGCATTGAAAATAAGGAAAAAATAATCAAATATACTTGCAAATAAGCGCTTTTTCATGTATAATTAAAATAAGTTGTACTTTGGTACCCAAAGGAGAAATTATTATGCGTTTTTTGCGTGTTACCGCACTTGTTGCACTACTCTTGGTGGCGATCATTGCCGTTTCGTGCAAGGATCCTTCATCTGATGTCAGCGCCGAGCCTACAGTGACTCTCGATCTCGTTAGGGACGGCAAGACTCAGTTCACAATTATTCGTCCCGAATTTGATGACAGTGCTGCCACCGTTGAACAGATGAAATCGATTCGCGACGCTTTTAAAGAGAAGACAGGCATCCGCATTTCAATGGAAATAGACTGGCTTAAGGTCGGACAAGAGCCCGATCCCGAAAAATGTGAGATACTTATCGGACGTACCAACCGCCCGGAGAGCGCCGAAGCTATCAAGGGACTGAAATATAATGACTATACCGTAAGGCTTATCGGCAACAAGATAGTCATAAACGGCTATTCTGATGAGGCACTTGCAAATGCCGCCGACTACTTTATAAACGAGGTGTTGTCCAAAGCGGAAAGCGGAAGCGATTTTTCGGTAAATGAGTCGATCAACGTCACTCACCGCGCAGAATACCGGATAGATAAGCTTACACTTTCAGGCAACGATCTTGGCGACTATTCGATTTTTGTTCCCGCAAACGCGGATCATTTGGCAGTCGATTTTGCAAATAGATTTCAACAGCTCTTTATAGACAATACAGGATACTATCTTCCCATCAGTGCCGATAATGCAAGCAACAGTATCAGTATTTCATATGGTGACAGCATGAACGACTGGGGATACATGCTTGCCGACGGTAATATAAACTGCACTGCTCATGGTTTGTTCGGATTCAATGCGTTATACGATATGCTTGACAGCAAGCTTGCAGACTTGAGCGGCGATCATGCATTTGAAAACGGCTGGGAATTAAAGGTCGATCCTTCGGTGCTCAAAGATGAAGAGATCGTTCGTTCAGCGATAATCGACGGCGATTTCCGCATCATGTTCCATAACGTGCTGTCGATACGTGACGTAATAAACCGCGACGAGCTGAGTGCATCCATATATTTAACGTATCTTCCCGACGTAATCGGTTTTCAGGAGGTTGCCTCCATTATTCGTGAATCTGATTGGTTTGATTTGATCGCTCATAAATATTCCGAAGTGGCGGTTAACGCAACCAACGTCAGCCGTAACAATTACGTTCCGATCTTCTACCGCCACGATAAGTTTGAGCTTGTCGCCAGCGGATGGCAGCAGTATAACGATAAGTCGGGCGATGAGACGAAGGGTCTGACATGGGCTGTTTTCAGCGATATAGAAACGCAGAAAGAGTTCGCTGTGGTAAATACTCACTTCTATTGGACGGGTGATGAGGCAGGCAACGCAGCACGTCTGATTGATGCTCGCGAGCTGATGCAGACCGTAAAAAGAGTAAATGAAAAATACAATGTTCCCGTCATAATCGGCGGAGACCTTAATTGCAGTATTTCTTCCGAACCTCTTCAGAATCTTTCTAATGGCGGTCTTATCAATGCTCATGACAGTGCCGTCGTATATAAAACATCAAGCGGCGGTTATCATGCATACCCCTCAATAGACCCCTCGACAGGTCTCTATGCTCCCGCAGATGAACCCAAAGGCGATTATTCAAGGGCTATTGACCATGTTTATTACTTTGGTGATAATACAGAGATTCGCGTGTTTGATTATATTATCCATCCCTTCTCACTTGCGGCAAGCGATCACTCACCCGTATACGTTGATGTAAAAGTAAACGATTAATAAAGGAGAATAAAATGAAACTGTTCCGACTAATAGCGCTTTTGCTTGCTGTTTTTGCTTCAATTGCGCTGATTTCCTGCAACGATACCACTTCAAACGGCGATGAAGCCGACATATCGCCCGCATCTCTCGATCTTGTTAAAAATGGGGAAACAGCCTTTACGGTCATTCGCCCCGAGCTTAACGGCTATGACGCCAACGTTGATCAGATGAAGGCCATCCGCGACAGCTTTAAAGAAAAAACGGGCATACGAATGAGTATGGATGTCGACTGGGTAAAGATCGGTCAGCAGCCCGACCCCGAAAAGTATGAGATATTGATCGGAAATACTAATCGCCCCGAAAGTAAAAAGGCGCTCGAAGGACTTAAATACAACGACTACGTTGTAAAGATTGAGGGCAATAAAATTGTAATCAACGGCTATTCGGCCGAAGCCCAGCAGAATGCCGTAGACTATTTTATAAACGAGATTCTTTCAAAGATTGAAAACGGTGTTGATTTTGCTTTCACAAGTGAGCATAATTACGTCTGCAAGGCGGAATATCCCATGGATGCAATTACCTTTGCTGGCGAGGAGATATATCCTTACTCGATAGCCCTTCCTTCTGATGGCGATCTTTTAAAAACGGAGTTCGCTTATAGACTGCAGCAGCTTTTTGCCGATAAAACCGGATACTATCTTCCCGTTGTTAAGGAAGCAACCGAAAAATCTATCACAGTAGAAAACACACATAACCGACACGAATGGAAATACTTGCTTGACGGCAGCACGTTTATGTGCTCTGCAAGCGGAATATGGGGATTTGAAATGATGTATGATGCATTAAATGATGTTTTTGAAAATACCGATAACACACTTGCACTTGATAACGGATGGACTCTCGAGGGAAATGTCTCCGATTCCAAGGATGCCGATCTTGTGCGCGCCGCTGTAACCGACGGTGACCTTCGCGTTATGTTCCACAATATCTGGTTCGGAGAGGTGCATAATCGTGATGAGATCGCTGCAAAGCTCTATCTTTCCTACCTGCCCGACGTAATCGGATTCCAGGAATTCGAGCCCGGCTGGTATCTGTCCGACCTCAGAGATATGCTGATGCACGAGTATAACAGCGTACCCGTAAGCGCGCCTCAAAATATCAAACCCAATATCATGCCTATCTTCTATCGCTATAACCGCCTTGATCTCGTTGATTCGGGTTGGTATGGCTTTGCTCCTCCCGAAGAATCCAAGGGCTTTACCTGGGCAGTATTTAAAGATAAAGTGACAGGTGAGCAGTTCGGTGTTGCAAGCACTCACTATTTCGTTATAGGCGATGAGACAGGAATGGAATTGCGCACAAAGGATTCCGAAACCCTTACTGAGATAATCGACGGTTTGCAGCAGAAGTACGGCGTTACCTTTATTCTCGGCGGCGACTTTAACTGCCGCGTTGACGGCCGCGCGCTCACCAGACTTGTCGATCTCGGTTGGTTCAATGCGCAAAATGCCGCAACCGTTTATAAGTCACAGATAGGCGGATATCACGGATATCCTATCCTTGACGAAAGCACAAAGACTTATCAGCCCGCCGAGCCTCCCAAGGGCGATTATGCAAGATCGATCGACCATATCTACGTGCGCGGCGATGATTTTGAGGTAAGGGTATACGACGTGGTTACCCACCAGTATTCACTCATGCTCAGCGACCACTCGCCTATATTCGTAGATGTAAAGTTTGTAAAATAATAGTTGGAAGCGAAAAGAAAAAGAGAAGTTTCGAATGCGTGATGTCCTTAACGAAGAAATGAAGATAACCGAATAGGATAAGAAAATCCATCCCAGGTGAAAACCTGTGATGGATTTATCTTTATCTAATAAGTTTTTATGTTTTCTCGCAAACTCTTCCGTACAGTCGTTTGTTTATGTATAACACCATTTACAAGTCTACGGTACTTTGCTTCAGACAACTTAAGTATTTGTCCTGATTCTGCCGATGACAGCCCCGAAGAAAACCGCATGGCAATTGTAAGCCGTTCCTGTTTGGTCAGAACCTGCA
>JAZSMZ010000153.1:0-3290 GCA_045536155.1 Eubacteriales bacterium | reverse complement strand
CGCAAGAGCCGCACGTCTTGAAAATGGCAAGTTATCGCTGTCTGTCGCTCCCCATAAGGTTCCGAAAACAAGCCCTCTTTCGGGTGTAAACGGTGTAAATAATGCTGTTTTAGTAAGCGGAAATATGGTAGGCGACGTTATGTTCTATGGCCCCGGCGCAGGAAGTCTTCCCACAGCGAGCGCTGTTTCTGCCGATATTATCCATATTGCCGAGCGCATGAGCGCACCCGGTAAAAATCAGTGCTGGAAGAAGGACAGCGCGCTTGTTTCTTTTGACGAGATCACGGGACGTGACCTTGAAAAGATGAAAAATACCGCAGGATTGCCTCTTTACGATAATTCCCTCGTCCTCGCCTGATTTTTCTTAAAATACTTTTTGCTTTCTTCGACGATCTCATTTGAATGTATCGCGATCGCTATGCAGTTTATGACGGTCATAACAGACAGAAGAATGTCGGAGATGTCCCATATCAAACCTGTATTCAGAATTGCTCCCAACGGTATGCAGATCACATAGAAGAGTCTGTATATAATGGTTGGGAGCTTTTTTTCGCTTAGATAAAGAACTGCTTCTTCGCCATAATGAGCCCAGCATATTACCGTGGCGAAGGCAAATAGTGTGATCGATATGGCAATAAGCGTCGGTGCTATGGGTCCTATTACCGACATATATGCACTTGATACGTCGGTCATGTCGCCTTTATTTACACATTTGGTACAAAGAATGGCAAGAGCGGTGAGTGGGCAGAGAAGTACAGTGTCGCAAAACACCTCAAATACACCCCAAACGCCCTGCTCAGCGGCGTTTTTTACCTCGGCGTGTGCGTGCGCGATGGGTGCACTTCCGCAGCCAGCCTCGTTTGACATGATCCCGCGTGACACCCCGATGCGAAGCGAGTCGGACAGTAAAATGCCCGCAACTCCGCCAAAGGCGCTTTTGCTTTCAAAAGCGGAAGCGAATATTTCTTTAAACACCTCGGGCAGGACTTTTATATTGACAAAAATAACGATAAGTGACATCGCAAGATACAATATTGTAAGAGGCGGAATGAGCTTGAAAGTGAACTCTGTTATTCGTTTTGCGCCCCCAAATATTACAAAGGCGGATATGATGCAAAAAAGCAGTCCGACTGCCGTCGGCGAAAGTCCGAAAGCGAAGGAAATCGAGTCGGACGCCGCCTTTACTTGAATAAGTGAGCCGAGGGGCACCGAAACGATTGCGCAAATAACTGCAAACGCCCTTGCGGTCCGCCGGGATTTGATATAATACATCGGTCCGCCGCGATATGCGCCTTTTATGTCTTTTCGATGCAGTATTGCAAGAACTATCTCGGCATATTTGAGCACCATTGCAAATACAGAGCTTACTATCATCCAAAAGAGGGCGCCCGCACCTCCTATAGCTATCGCTGATGCAACACCGACAATGTTGCCCACTCCAAGCGTCCCGGCGAGGGCAAGGCAAAGCGATTTCAGCGACGATTTACCGCCGCTTACAAGTGTTTTTATCATAAAAATCGGCTTTGTCAGCGGCTTTCCTCGCAGAAGGAATAAAAATAACAGCCCCGCAGCAAAAATCATTGCCGGCATTGAGGGCGTAAAAAAGTATCGGGCCAGAAAAGCAAGACAGGATTCCATAATTACCACCAAACATAAATTAAAGGACTTGCAAATGCAAGTCCTTTAATTATTATTCGAAGTAATTAAATATAATTCCTCAATCGATAAGTTCGCATAAAACCGTGTTGCCGTCGTGCGAAACGGGTTTTGTTTTTACGATCTTGCCGCGCAGGTCACAGTCACACTTTATTTCGCATTCAATAAACGATCCCGTGTGACCGTGGGCTGTACCGTTTGAAAATGTTTCGATAAGAACGGTGTCCGATCTCACGTTTTCAATGTAATTGTCGAGGATAGCTTTCTTGATATCTGTCTGCAATCTCGAAAGGTCACCAGAGCGAGCGTTTTTTATGCCCTCGTCAATCTGATCGGGCATCGATGCGGCCTCAGTGTCGGGACGGATCGAATAGGTAAAGATGTGGGTATGGAGCAGTTTTGCCTTTTTGCAGAAATCGAGTGTTTCGCAAAAATCTTCATCTGTTTCTCCGGGGAAACCGCATATTATATCTGCCGATAAATTAGCACCGGGGAAGGCATTTCTGAAAGAAATAACAGCCTTCATTGCCTGATCGGCATTGTACTTGCGGCGCATCGTTTTAAGCGTTCGCGAGCATCCGCTTTGAAGCGATAGATGAAGATGAGGCATAAAATGCCTGCAATCGGAAATTTCGTCGATAAAATCTTGCTTTATAGCGGCAGGATCCATTGAACCGAGCCTGATTCGCTCAATTCCGTCAATACTGTCGACCTTCTTTAGCAGTGAAGCAAGACCATGAGAATATGCGGCTGTTTCAATTCCGGTAAGCACTACCTCTTTGCAGCCGTTTTTCGCCAGAACCTTGATTTCGTCAATGATCTCGCGCTCTTCTCTTGAAACCACCTCGCCGCGAGCCTTTTTAATAATGCAATAGGCGCAATTGCCGTTGCAGCCATCCTCTATCTTTACGTAGGCGCGGATTCGGTCAAATGCCGTGATCGGACTGTCGCATAGCGGCGCGTCAGAAGAAAAGGTGGACTCTGCTATCAGCGGGGAAGAGTTGTGTCGGTAATCAAGAGAAGCGATATGCGCGGCAATTGTCGTTTTGTTCCTGCACCCTGCGACAAGGCAAACACCGTCAAGATTTACAAATAACGCAGATTGCAGCTGGGAAGAGCATCCCATGACGATAATCGGCGCATTGGGGTGCTGACGGTGCAGTCGACGCACCATCTGACGTGATTTGCGGTCACTTTCGGCAGTTACCGCGCAGGTGTTGACTATGCAAAAGTCAATTGGAAAAGATGCGTCCTTTTCGTCTGGCGAAACGGATACGATATTATATTTTTCGAGTGCCTCGGCGAGTGCACGGCTCTCATATTGATTGACACGGCAGCCGAGGGTAATAATTTTTGCATATCTTATTGCATTAAAATCGTTTTTCATGGCACAATTATATCAAAAAAATGCTCAAAGGTCAATAGAAGGCAAAAAAAACGAAAATTTTAATAAAATATTCGACATAATATTGCATTATGCGAAAAATTGATATATAATATATATTTGGATAATGAATATCGTTCAAAACGAAAGGAAGGATAAATCTATGAGCACATTGCATATCGTTAATCATCCTTTAATCCAGCACAAGCTTACCAAAATGCGCAGCGAGGAGACCGGATCGAAGGATTTC
>JAZSMZ010000087.1:0-8017 GCA_045536155.1 Eubacteriales bacterium | reverse complement strand
CCGTTCTCTTTATCTTCGATATAGATACCGCCGAGGAACAGAACTTTATCGTCCAAGATTTAATATTTTGAGTGATCGGCCTTTAATTCATCGGCGCTGACGGTAATATTCGGATGACTTACGATTTTGTTATACAGCTCGGTGCGCTCATCGCAAATACAGCGTTGACTGCAGTTTTCGGGATACAAAAACTTTAATGCCGCTATCTTGATCTTCTCAATAATCGACAGCCTTTTGTGAAAAAACGACTTTTCTGCCTCCTCGCACTTTTCGAGCACCACTCCGTAGCGGTCAACCGAAATATTCACTTTTACACCTCGCTCTGCCGCGTCGAGCACCGCCGCAGCGACCTTGTTTCCGATTTCGTCATCGCGCCAGATAAACATATTTATCACTATTGATTTTTGGGCATTTTCAATCGACTTTATTATCTCGGGAAAGGCGTTTTTCCCGTTGACAAGTAAGGTTATATCACTGTAATTCAACTTATTTACTCCTGTATAAAAAGCAATCCTCGTCATGCGAATATATCACGCCGATCGCCTGCAGATACGAATATACGACGGTTGTGCCGATGAATTTCATGCCCCGCTTTTTGAGGTCGGCGGTGATTCTATCGGACAGCTCGGAGCTTGTTTTTCCGGTTTCATATATCGTTTTACCTTCGGTAAAATGCCATATATATCTATCAAAGCTGCCCCATTCGCGCACAATATCGCAAAAGATGCGGGAATTGTTTACCGCAGCTTCGATTTTGCGGCGATTTCGTATTATCGAGCTGTCATGCATAAGCTCGTCTATCTTTTCATCGCCGTAACTGCATATTTTTTCGCGGTCATATCCGTCGAATGCCCTTTTGAATGCATCACGACGATTGAGTATCGTCTCCCACGACAGTCCCGCCTGAAAGGGTTCAAGCACTAAAAGCTCGTAAAGATTATCATCATCGTGAGTTTCTCTTCCCCACTCATTGTCATGGTATTTTACATACTCTTCGTTTGATTCACGGCACCACTTACATCTTTTGGTCATTTCAGTCATCAAAACTTATCTTTGTATCGGTGATTTCCGAGAATGTTATACCGCCGTCCCGTCCGTTGTATCCTATGGCCATTATATGCTTTTCGCCTTCATATTCATAGCAGAATGCGTGGCTGGGAAATCCCTCGGGCACCATAATATCAAGGCAGACCGCCTCACCGGGCAAAAGCGCGTCGATGGTATATTCGCTCTCGCGGCTCAGATCCCATTCAAGCTCGCTATCGGAAACGATATAAAGAAGGGAGACGTTGTATATTGTCTTATTTGACCATACGTAGTTTTTTTCGTATCCGTAGTCGCCCCATGTATACACCTTATCGAAAGCGTCATCGCTCTGTATACCGTTATGTGCAGTATTGAGCTCAAAGGGTATTTCGTCGATCACTGCCGTTGTTTCGGTAGCTTCCTCCGTTATCTCTGCGGTGGTATCATCGTCGATACCGACCTCGCCGATGCAGGATATAGTGCTGACGGCAAGGGCAAATACCAACATTGCAAAAAACAGTTTTTTCATTTATAAACCCATCAGATCAGTATTCAATATGTCTGTCATATCCCGCGCCTACGCGGACAAGATCGATAACTCTTTTGCGGCGGTTTATAACCGCAATGTCAAACGATGTTTCGCAATCGGTATCAAATACTCTGGCGGTACAGCTGCCGTGGGCAAGGTCTCCTCCCGATGCAACAATAGTCACGATCGGGCAAGGCAGGATATCGGTAAACGCCCAGTCATGATGAACGTGACCCGCAAGCACTGCCAATATATCACCTTTAGCCGATGTAAAATCGGCGTGCACACAGCTATATGCAAAGTTTTCGGTGTCAATGTCAACGCATCCGTCGTATACGGTGCGGTTGCAGTAAGCGCGAATGATGTTTCGAAGCTGTTCTTTGTCGGGATGTCCGATATCATCGTATGAAAGAGGCACGTGCGAGGCGATTATTGCGCCATATCCCTCGGGCATATCGAGCGCTTCGTTTATCAGCCAATCAAGCTGCTCCTGACCGTAGCAAGATATGCGGAATCGGTCATTTTTTGCCGCCCCCTTTTCATCGGTCGAGTAGTCGCCGCCAAAGTGGGAATTCAGCATTATGTAGCGGAGCTTCTGCTTTGCATCGTCGGCGTAAAAATACGTTCCTTCACGTGAAAAGCGACGATTTTCATGATTATACTGATCCTTAAAAAAAGTATCGAAAAGCTTTTGATGTCCATACTGGATCGCATAGTGATTTCCGTCAACACATCCGTAGCATCCGTCGTGATTTCCAATAGTCAAAAGGAGCTTTTCACTTCCCCAGAGAGGAAACAGATTATTGGGAAATTCCTTATACATCGTATCGAGCTTCTCTTCGCTTTCGATCGAATACTGCGTGCCGATATCTCCGCATACGACAACATTAGAAAGACCGCAAGCATCAATAGCCGCATCAAAAAGCGCACCGATTCTTACGGTATTGCCGCTTGTTGCATCGGGAATATGCAGATCGGATGCCCAAACAAAGGCCGCTGCATCATTGCCCGCCTCTTTTATAAGCTGTCGTGCCATTTCACATTTTCTTTCAAGCTCTCCGTGCCAGAATTCGGGCACGTTTTTAAATTTATTTATCATAATATATTCCCTCGGTTTATGTTTTTTCTGAAATGTATATCAATTATACACAACTATTAATGTTTTTTCAAGTATATCTAAAAAATAAGTTGAAAACCGAATTCTTCTATGATATAATGCATTATCAGTACATTTATGGAGATACGCATGAAATACATACCTTATGTTAATATAAAAATGGGTACCAGATCCGTGCCGAATTTTTCTAACGGAAATACCCTCCCCTTAACCCAGCTTCCCTTCGGTATGGCATCCTTCTGCCTTCAGAGCTACGGTCAGAACGGAGCATGGTTTTTCAATCCCGACTACCAAATTGCCCAGGGAGTACGCCTGACTCATCAGCCCAGCCCGTGGATAAACGACTACGGCACGTTTCTTATGGCAGTACAAAACGATATTGTCAAGGATAATCCCTTTGATACTATCGGATCTTTCAGCAATGATTCCATCATGCGTCCCGACTATCTCAGTGTAAAGTTCCTTCGTACAAACTGCCTTTTTGAGCTTGCTCCCACCGAACGCGGTGGTGCGGTAAGAATCACTTTATATGACAACCGTCAATCGTATCTCTCCTTCTTACCCACAAAAGGCAATTACAGCTACCGTTTTGACGAGGATACAAATACTCTTATCGGAACAACCGACGGTCACTCAATGGACGACTGCAAAAATTTCAAGATGTATTTTGCGGTAAAATTCCTTGACGACTGCGTTGATGCATCCAAAAACCGCATTACTTTTGACAGCAACAGCGCTTTTGCTCATATCGCGCTCAAAAAGAGGGTATGCGAAGCTCGCATAGGCACGTCGTATATCAGCGAAGAGTTGGCGCTGCTCGCCGTCAGCCGCGAAAGTAAAGATATGTCCTTTGATACGATCAAAAATATCGCTGAGGAAAATTGGGAAGAAAAGCTCAGCCGTATCGAGATAGAGCCCTCCGACGAAAAGCAGATGAAGACCTTTTATTCCTGCCTTTACCGTACCTTCCTCTTCCCTCACAAGGCATACGAGATCGATAAAGACGGAAATACCGTTCACTATGCGCCCTTTGACGGACAAACACACAGCGGCGTAAGATACACCGACAACGGATTTTGGGACACCGCCCGAACCGTTTACCCGCTTTTCACGCTGATCGCGCGCGATGAATTTGCCGAAATGCTCGAAGGCTTTGTCAACGACTACAAGGAATGCGGATATCTGCCGAGATGGCTCTCTCTCGGCGAGGTGGGATGCATGCCCAGCACGCTTATCGACGGTGTTATCGCCGAAGCCGCGGCTAACGGAATCGGCAAGCGCGAAGTGCTTGAAAGTGCCCTTGACGGCATGATCCATCATGCCAACCATGAAGCGTCCGACAGACGCTACGGCAGAAACGGCTCCGAAGCATATCTCAAATACGGATATGTGCCCCGCGATATGCAGCGCGAATCGGTCAATCTGACGCTTGATGCCGCATACGGCGATTGGTGTATTGCAACGGTTGCAAAGATACTCGGACGCGACGAACTCTGCGACGAATACATTGCAAGATCAAAAAACTACAAGAACATCTTCGATAAAAAAACGGGATTTATGCGAGGCCGCGATACAAACGGACAGATGGCCGAGAATTTCGATCCCTGTAGCTGGGGCGGCGAATATACAGAGGGCAGCGCATGGCAAAATTCCTTCTTCGTGCCCCACGACGTTGAGGGACTCACTGAGCTCTACGGCTCGAAAGAGGCGTTTATCGAAAAGCTGGACGAGCTGTTTGCTACTTCTCCCACATTCCGCACATTCGGTTACAACGGTTACGAGATCCACGAGATGAGCGAGATGGCAACGGCCGATTTCGGGCAATGCGCAATATCAAATCAGCCGTCATTCCACATCCCCTTCTTATATTCCGTACTCGGTCAGCAAAACAAGACCGATTATTGGGTAGAACGTATGGCAAGCGAAGCCTTTTCCCCCGAAGTTGACGGTTATCCCGGTGACGAAGACAACGGCACGACATCTGCATGGTACATATTTGCCTGCCTCGGATTCTACCGTCTCTGTCCCGGTAAAACGGAATGGATTCCCTGCAAGCGTCTTGTAAAGAGCGCGAAGATACTCGGAAAAAAGATATAAATATCAAAAGGTCTGCCGATTGGCAGACCTTTTTTATTCTGAAATTGATGCCGCATTACAAGCGATCGTAACTACGTTATCGCGAACCGTTGCAAATCCGCTTTCACAATCGATGCTGACAGACAACTCTCCCGAGCGGTATGCTCTGACAATTCCTTTTTGGAGCGCCATCATCGCATCGGCGTGGTTTTGTCTGATTCCGACAGAGCCTCCGCCCTTGCCCTTTTCACCGTCGAGCGTATTGAGATGAAGCGAATCGCATTCGCCGCTATAAACTTCGCCCATCGGCGTTACAACAATTAATCGGAGCATATTTGTCCTCTTATGGTTTTAGTTTTGAACTGCTTTTCTCACGTCGTCGATATCGCCCTTCATCATAAAGGCCGACTCGGGATAGCTGTCACACTCGCCGCCGAGGATTGCTTCAAATCCTTCGATTGTTTTTTCAACGGGAACGAATGCGCCCTTATATCCTGTGAACTTTTCGGCAACGTGGAAGGGCTGACTCATAAAGCGCTGAACACGGCGTGCGCGGCGGACGGTGACCTTATCCTCGTCGGAAAGCTCGTCCATGCCCAAAATTGCGATTATATCGGCAAGATCGTTATATCTCTGAAGCACGCGGGACACTTCCTTGGCGCAGTTATAGTGTCTTTCTCCCACGATATCGGGTGCAAGCATTCTCGAGCTCGATTCAAGGGGTGCTACCGCGGGATAAATACCAAGCTCAACGATGCTTCTCGACAAAACGGTGGTTGCATCAAGATGAGTGAACGTGGTTGCGGGGGCGGGGTCGGTAAGGTCATCGGCAGGAACGTAAACAGCCTGAACGGATGTAATAGAGCCGTTTTTGGTGGAGACGATTCTCTCCTGTAATTTACCCATTTCCGATGCCAGGGTCGGCTGATATCCAACGGCCGAGGGCATACGTCCGAGAAGAGCGGAGACCTCACTTCCCGCCTGCGAGAAGCGGAAGATATTATCGATAAACAAAAGGACGTCCTTATGCTCTTTTTCACGGAAATATTCGGACATGGTAAGTCCGACAAGCGGAACGCGCAGACGCGCCCCGGCGGTCTCATTCATCTGACCGAATACCAGCGACGTCTTATCCAAGACCTCCGACTGCTTCATTTCCTGCCAAAGGTCATAACCCTCTCTTGAGCGTTCGCCTACGCCCGCAAATACCGAAAATCCGTCGTGCTCGAAGGCGATATTGCGGATAAGCTCCATGATAAGAACGGTTTTACCTACACCTGCACCACCGAAAAGGCCGATCTTTCCGCCGCGTGCATAAGGTGTCATGAGATCGATTACCTTAATTCCCGTTTCGAGAATTTCGTCGGCGGTAACGATATCGGAAAATGCGGGAGAGGGATGATGGATAGGCCATATCTCTTCCGACTTGATATCGCCGCATCTGTCGATAGGGTTTCCCGTTACATTGACCATTCTGCCTAAGGTTGCATCGCCGACGGGAACGGATATCGGTGCCCCCGTATCGATCGCGGTCATACCGCGGGACATACCGTCGGTAGTCTGCATTGAAATACATCTGACCTCACCGCGTCCGAGATGCTGGAGCACCTCAAGGGTGTATACCTCATCGCCGTTAGGAACGATAATTGCATTGAATATATCGGGAAGGCAGAGATCGTCGAAGCGTACGTCAACGACAGGACCGTTTATTCGAGTCAATATTCCTCTCAAATCTTTGGGCATATCAATCGCACAGCGTCTTACTGCAAAAGCTTTAAGGCGCTATCCTTTCTTTATTTTTTAATATTGCCAATCGTTTTCACTGAAATCAACGCTTGTTTCAAGAACGCTTTGGGTAACTGACGCCTGACGGGATCGGTAGATTTTGACTTCAAGCTTTTGTCGGCTCTCTTTTGCGTTGTCGCAAGCGCTTTTCATTGCGTTGAGCGTGGCCGCCTGAGCTCCCGATGCCGCTTCCAAAAAGGCGGCAAGCATTGCCGAGCGAACCAGAGAAACAGCGGCAGAACGAACTACTGTCGCTCTGTCAGGCAGGCAGATCATATCGGTATTTCCCTTTCCTGCCGATGCTTCAAGGGGAAGTAACTGCTTTGATACGGGTGTCTGCACGAGCGTGTTTTTATACTGCTGATAGATAAAGACGAGCCGCGATATTTCGCCGTTGTTATACAACGACAGCAAGTAGTCGATAAGCTCACCGCACGTATCACCCGTGGGAACGTCGGGAAGCGAAAAGGATGCGGCATATCTGCCTTCATAATGGCGTTTTGAATACTTTCCGACAGTTATCAGCATAGCTTCGCTGTCTTCATTCAAGATCCCGTCAGCGTAGTTGAGCAATTCAAGGTTATAGCCGCCGCAAAGACCGCGATTTGACGCCATGACAACGTAGCATACGGGCGCGTCGGGATTATTTTGTCCGAGCGCTTGTGAAAGCTCGTCACCGAACAGCTCAAGCGTCATAGCACTCGCTCTTTCGTAGGCGCGATAGCTTTCGAGCACCTTCGATACCTTTGAAAGCTTTGCCGATGCGACCGTTTTCATTGCCGCCGATATCTTTTCGGTGGTTTTTATACTGTTCAGGCGTTTTTTCAGTTCACGCAGAGTGGGCATTACTGCACCTCACGTATTGCCGAGCGAAGCGATTCAAGCTCACTTTCCCCAAGCTTGCGCCCGCTTTTGAGCATTTCGGCGATATCGGGATGAACCGACTCAATATAGTCGTAAAGGCGGTTCTCGTACTCATCGAAGCAGTCGTATTCCTTATCAGGCACCAGCTTTTCGGACACAGCAAAAAGGGTTAGAGCCATCTGCCAGTCCTCAAGCGGCGCGTATCTTCTCTGCTTTAAGGCGATCATCATGTTCTTGCCCGCCTTAAGTACGTCGCGGGTCTCGTTATCGACATCGGAGCCGAACTGCGAAAACTCTGCAAGCTCGCGGTACTGCGCAAGTCGCATACGCAAGCTCGACGACATCTGCTTTAACAGCTTTGTCTGAGCGGATCTTCCTACGCGGGATACCGAAAGTCCGACGTTGACGGCAGGGCGCTGACCTTCATTGAACAGCTCACTGTCAAGGAATATCTGACCGTCGGTTATGGAAATTACGTTTGTGGGAATGTATGCCGAAATGTCGCCCGCCTGGGTCTCGATTATAGGCAATGCGGTAAGAGAGCCTCCTCCGAGCTCATCTGAGAGCTGAGCAGCTCTTTCAAGAAGACGGGAATGGAGATAGAATACGTCACCGGGGTA
>JAZSMZ010000018.1:0-8449 GCA_045536155.1 Eubacteriales bacterium | reverse complement strand
TTTGTTTTTGCCTTACACTCATAAAGGGGAATGAAAAATCGAATCGGTTTTATATTTTTCAAAAAAATAAAAAAATTTTGAAAAATATAAAAAAGCATTAAATGACAGCAAAATAGCTCCGCGGCAAAATACCGCGGAGCGATTTGTATTTAATATAATAATGATCAATATCCGTCGATGTGCGATTTCTGAATGGCACCGAATGCGCGGTGCTTGAATCCCTTGTACTTTTTGTCAAGCGACATTACAAGCTCGTTTATCTCCTCGCGTTCGGTGTGCTTGTCCTCGGGGCAAAGGCTTGCGATGAGGGGAAGGGTGAGATTGTGGTTTATAAAATAGCGAATGTCCTTTTCGGGCGAATAGATTAGCGGACGGATCATGGTGATGTTTTTGCGGCTGAGGTAGGTGACGGGCGAGAAGGTGCCAATGCGGCCCTCGTGCACCAAATTGAGCATGAAGGTGTTGATGACGTCGTCGTAGTGATGACCGAGCGCCAGCTTGTTGCAGCCCACCTCGATGCAGGCATCGTGCAATATTCCGCGTCTCATTCTGGCGCAAAGCGAGCAGGGATTGCTCTCCTTTCGTTCGTTGAAGATGAGATTGGCAAGCTGAGTTTCTTTTTCGACGAATTCGATGCCGTTTTCGACGCAAAAATCGCGAAGGGATGAAAAGTCCGATCCCTCAAAACCCATATTGACCGTTATGCCCACGATCTCGTAGTTTACAGGGTAAAATCTTTTAAGGTCGATCAGAGCGCAGAGCAGGGCAAGGGAATCCTTGCCGCCCGAAAGACCGACGGCTATTCGGTCGCCCTCTTCGATCATCTTGTAATCGTCAATAGCACGTCGCGCGGTGCTCAGTATTCTTCTGATTCTGACAAATTCCATGTTTTCCTCACGCGCAAAAGCGAGCATGCTTAAAATAAAAATATATTAATAAACAAATCCACCTTTGCATATTATGTAATATAAAATAATACGGAGGCAGTTTTATGGCTAAAATAAAGGTTTTTATCGATGCGGGACACAATCCTAAAAATCCCAATGCGGGAGCGGAGGGCAACGGACTGCGCGAGCAGGATATAACCTATGAGGTGGCGCGCATTGCCGCCGACCTTTTCAATGCAAATCCCGATTATGAAGCACGGCTGTCACGGGAAACACCCGACGTTGTGCTTGGCACTACCAACGCGACAAGTCTTCGCGCCAGAGTAGATGCGGCAAACGAGTGGGGAGCCGACTATTTTATCAGCGTGCACACAAATGCATCATCATTTGCAAACGCATCGGGCTGTGAAAGCTACGTCTACGCGCTCGATACCCCCGCATACGATCTCGGACTGCTTATCGCAGAGCAGATCTCGGCAATCACCGGGATCGAGGATCGGGGCACCTTTGCGCGACCGTCGCCTTACGTCCTTCGCAAGACGAGAATGCCTGCGGTGCTCAGTGAGATCGGATTTATCACAAATGCAGGCGATGCCGCGCTGATGAGCGGAAGTCCTGAGCTGTTTGCCGAAGGAATATACAACGGAGTGGTGCTCTTTAACTCGTAAGATCAGACGGTTTCGTGATTTATCGAGTGGTTTTTGCAGAACTCTTCGGCAAAAGAGCCCTTCGGGGTGACCACAACGGCGTTGGGCGAGTTGTATAAAAAGCCCTCGCCTATCTCGCGTACACTTTCGGGAATATAAATTTTTGTCAAATTAGGGCAGGAAGAATAGGCGTAACTGCCTATTTTTTTTATCTGCTCGGGAAGATTTACCTCAACGATCGACGGGCAGTTGTAGAACATTCTCGCCGATATACTGGTCATCGTCGCGGGGAAAATGACATTTTTGAGATTCTTGCAGCCCGCAAAGGCGTAATCGCCGGGGAAAATGATCGATGCGGGAAGAACACAGCTCTCGATGCCGGTATCCGCAAGGGCATATTTGCCGAGATTCTCGAGCACGGGCGGCAGATCGATCTTTTCGAGTCCCGAGCCCTTGAATGCCTCGCTTCCGATCGCTTTTACACCGTTCATGGTGATATTGCGAAGGGCGGTGCAGTTGGCAAATGCCCGATGCTCGATGTTTATAAGCGTGTCGGGCAGAACAACCTCTGTCAAGGTGGTATTTGACTCAAACGCCTTGTTGCCTATGCTCAGTATAACCTTTCCGTCAAGACTTTGCGGCACGTTTACAACAGCACCGCCGCCGACGTAGGAGTATATCTCGACGTAGTCGGCATAGACGGTATAGATAAACGATTCGTCGCCGATCATCTCGATCTGCTTTGATTTCGGCAGAGGATGAGTGGTCGTTGAAACGTCCTCACGCTCCTCATCTCTTGCGCAGGAAAGCGAAAAAAGCATAGAAATCGAGAGGATAAAAAGCAGCGCCTTTTTAAACATTGATGCTTTCATCAAAGGGTTTCTCTCAAAACTTTTGCCAGGTAAGCGTCCTGAATCATTTCAACAAGCTCGGGAGCCTTGCCGCCCACTTTATATCCGTTGAGTTCGATTGCGGCCGATCTGAGCTTTGTGGTGCTGGTGACGATGATCTCGTCGGCATTCATAAGCTCGTTAAGACCGTATTCCCTTTCCTCAACGGGAATTCCAAGCTCGCGGCAGAGAGCGAGGACGTGTTTACGAGCAATACCGGGGAGAATGCGGCAATCAAGGGGATGAGTGATAAACACGCCGTCCTTGATGATGGAGATATTGGAATGCGCGCACTCGGTTACAACTCCGTCGCGGATCTGAACTGCCTCGTCACAGCCTGCCTCAACTGCGCGCTGGCTTGCGATTACGTTGGGGAGGAGGTTGATGGTCTTTATATGGCAAAGCGAGTAGCGAACATCGGGCACAGTCATCAGCTTCAAAGGCACTTTAATGTTGGGAAGACCCTTTTCCTTGATCCATACGAGAAGGTTGGCCTTTGCATTTGTAGGATAGGGATGATCGCGGTTTGCAGTTGCGCGCGATGCCTGCCAATAGAGGATACCGCTCTTGATGCCCTCGAGCTTCGCAATAAGTCCGTTGAAGATCTCTTCGAGTTCCTCGCGGGAGCAGGGGGGCTCGATTTCGATAAGACGGCAGCTGTTCATAAAGCGATCGATGTGCTCGTCAAGCGCAAAGAAATGACCGTTGTCGATGAATGCAACGTCGTAAACGCCGTCGCCGAAATAAACCGCACGGTCGAGTACCGGTATTTTAAGCTCCTCAAGGGTGGAAATCTCACCGTTGTAATATGCAATGTTTCTCATTAGTGTATCTCCTGTTCAAATATAATTTAACTCAGTCAACGTTGCTGTATATAGCAACTGCGTAAGGGGGAAGGACGTCGTTTATGGGCGACGTGTCGAATTTTCTGTCCGATTCTATCATTATATAGTCGGGCGACGGCTTTATCGCAGCGGGATCGTACAGATACCGCTTGAGTCCCTGCGCGTCGACGTCGATCGTGATATTTGCGCTGTCGTCGCGCATATTTACCGCAAGAACAGACGTTCGTCCGTCAGTAGTCACGGTAACTGCCGAGCATATGCCCTCGCCGAATTCGCATTTTACCACCTTTGCATCGCCGTTTGACATGTATCGGGAAAGAAGGGATATAACGTACCACGAGGGGCGCGCGTTTTCGTTGTCATTTATACTGTCGCCCGGCATCTTGCAGCAACCCCATCTTTGAACGCCGTTGTAAAACGAGTCGCTGTTTGTGATGTTGTAGGGGTATTTCTGGTCGAAAAGTGTCCAGATAAGGGTGCTGTTCATGCCGCCGTTGATCAGCGCGGCATTGATAAGACCGATGTAGTTGCCGTACCATACGCTGTCGCGTACACCCTCTGCGAGCTTGCCGTCGCCGCTAAGGCCGTATTCGTCAAACCATATCGGCTTGCCCGTTCTTTCGGCGATCCTTCTTATGTATTCGGCGTGGCTCTTCCAGCCCTCGTATCCGGTCATGTAAAAGCCGCGGTTTTTCTGCCAAGCAGGGTCGCACCAGGCGTAGGTGTGCATCGAGTAAATGTCGATTATATCGTCCATTTTCTCAATGGCGCGGACAAGCTGATCGTCGCTGTGCGAGGTGAAAATGCCGTTCGGACCGACGAGCTTTACCTTGTCGCGTACCTCGAATTTGATAAGCTTTTCGTTTATCTTTCTGCAGCAGCGCTCGTATGCCTCAAAGTAGTCGATTCCATCGGGGCAGGGACCCGACGCATAGCTGAAGGGCTCGGTGAAAAGGGACAGGTACTTGATATTTGTATATCCGCGCACCACGATGAACGATTCGAGCGATTTGGCTATCCACGACGCCATCTTGTCGCAGCATTTGTCGAAGTTTTCAAGCTTTGACGTGTAATCGGCGTCGCTGTGGTTTTCGTGCGAGAAGAACCAGACGTCCTTGGTGAAAAACCAGGATGCCGACAGCATAACGTCGACGTTGGCTTTTTTCATCTCGTCCAGCCACAAGCAAAAGCGCTTGAACATATCGCGCGAAAAATCGGGGCGGTACCAGGTGCGTGCCACTTTCAGCTTCATCTGGCGCACGCGCTCAAACTCGCGCTCGCGGACGTCGCCCACAAGGCCCATCTCCTCGGCAAATGTCTGGTAGGCAAAGCCGTGATAGGTCGCGCACGAGCCGATATAATGCTCGGTGATTATTTCATTTGAATTGGCTTTGATGTATGTGTTAAACATAGCTTTCCTGTTTTTTTTAAAATCGTATTTTACCCAAAGGGCCAAATATCAGTATATCATTTCTTTCGGGTATTTGTCAAGCGAAATCGTCAGTGCATGAAGGCATATCCGTCAAGGGAAACGTACTTATATACTTTTCCGCTATCTTTAACGTAATATGAATAGGAAAGATGAGTGATGTAAAAGTCGGCATCATCACATGAAACTATGAGACACGAATCTTCGGGATCCTCTTCATAGTTGCCGAGCTGTTCGGTAAGATCGTATTCTTTTCCCTGAATATATATAACGAAGTCGTAATAGTTGCTGATCTCGATAAAGCCGCTGTATTTGGATATATCGGTAACTTTTTCTTCGTAATCGCTGTTGTGGTAGCTGATGTAGGTGTAATCGATTTTTTGACTGTCCTCGTCAAATCCGAATATATTTTTTAACTCGGATACGTTGATATCTTTTATATATTCGGGCACGAATCGGCTGTCTGAATAGCGAAGATAATCAAAGGAGGAAAGAATGGCATCCTTTTCTTCGTCGGGAATGTCGGCATTTGCCACGATCGCGTCTCCCTTCTTCATGCCGTTATGTAAAAGAAGAGATTCAAAACGCGCATTCTGCTCGAGTACGGGTACGTCAATAAAGGAAAGCGGGGTGAGTGTGGATATAAGTATAACTCCCAAAAGGACGTAGAGCGATGCATTGCGGTATTTTCCCTCCTTAATAAGGGAAAGAATTACGAACACCGTTGCAACGAGCGAAAGGAGAATGGATACCCAGCGTGACGTGGTAAGTCCGTAGGCCGAGATGCGAATATATATGGCGATGGCCTGAAAAAGGATGACGGGCAAAATCAGATATCCGCCGATCTTTTTCCAAAGGCTTGTTATCCTGTTGTCGTATTGCAGTATGGTGAAATGGAAGAGTATGAAGAATACCTCGGCAAAGGAGGCAAACCAGTTGAGCTGTCCGCCGGGAATGCTCCATGTGACGATTATTTTGCCGAAATAGATGTAGAGCACCGCAAGCAGCAGAACGTATATCGGAAATGCGGCGTATAAAAAGATCACGCGGAAGGCTTTCGGAATACTAAGCTCACTGTTGAATTCGGGAAGCGAGCAGATAAAAAATCCGCCGAAGACCGCAATGAAGGAAAGGGACACGACGGTCAGTGTCAGCTTATCGAATATGTCAAGCTCGACAATAAGATAGTTTACCGCCGCAAGACAGATCATAAGACCGCCAAATACGATCACGGCAAGGAGATTGGACATCACGATGCTCTTGATAATATGCGGGATAAGAGTGTGGCGGTTGTTTTCGCCAAAGAGCAATATAATGCAGGCGATTATCGCCGATACCAAAAGACCTATGTACGCGAGAGCACAGTATAAGTCCTCGCTTTTCAAAAGGAAATAAAATAGCACGGCCGATATAAGGGGTATTGCCTGCAAATAAAAGTAAAACAGCCTTTTCAGCTTAAAACGCTCGCTTAAGAGCACACAAAAGAGCGAAAGGAAAACGGACAGCACAAGGGAAAGGGTAAAATACGCGAAAAATTCGTCGGGGAGCTCAAAAATAAGACATACGGTTGACGCAAAGGTCAAAAATAGCCAGATAAGCGGGAAGAGAAAGCGTTTGAAGCCTTTTTCGAGGATCGATTTTAACGACGATATTATCTTCATGATTTCCTCCGTGAATTTTGGTAAGACTGGATCTGCTTAATTCTGTCAAGGTCATTGTATAACAATATATTTGCTATTATGTTAATAAAGAGAAAAGTTTCACACTTAAAATAAAAATGGAAGTGTTAAATCACTTCCATTTATTTGACTGTTAATTAATCATGCCTTCGAACATCGTGCACAGATTGTCGGCAAATGAAGGGTAAAGAGTGTGCGAGCGGACGGGCAGAGTGAGCGCGGCAAGAGGCATCACAGCATCAAATTCAACGGTGCTATCGTCGGTAATAGCCGACGATATGCTCACGTCGAGCTGCTTTGCCAAAAGATCGCATATTGCGGCATCGACCGAAAGGGAGGGCGAGATTTTGCCGATAAGAGAGATATTGCCGTCACCGTCTTGACTTCTTGATAAGTTAATGCCGCGTTTGGGGTGCAAAACCGTTTTTGCCGATACCCGACCGTATTCGAGCGATAAAGTTAAGTCGGCGTGCTCGAAAGAGCCGCTCTTGAAAGAGAGCATCAGTAATTCGAGGAATACGACGGTGAAACGATATCAAAAATCCCGTCGGCAATGGACAGGACTATCGGGCGGAAGGTGCGCCATAGAATGGTCGATGTGTTTTGCTGGATAAAGGGGAGCATGAGCATTAAAAGCGCTTCCTTTTCCCAAGCTGTACCGCAAAGAGAATTTTTGGATTTTGACGGTATATCGAGCTCGATAAAACCGAAGCGATCGTCTTCTTTCGAAAAATAGGGCGCGATGTCGTATCCAATGCCCAGATATCTGAGGATATAGGTATTCACTTTTGGCATCTTGAAGGCCGATTTCGCCGATGCGTTTTTGTGCTTGACTTTGCCGTCGGGCGAAAGGGCAAGGATGGGAAAGGTGGTTTCTAACATGGCGGTACTTCTTTATGATAAAATTTGTGGTAAAATGAAAAATCTATCGTTATTACGATGGCTTTGGCGATGATGGGAGTTAAAAGATTCCGCGTTCTACCGGACTTTTAACGCCATGCTTGCAAACGAAGCCTATGTATTATTGATTTTTATAGCTATTTTACCACAGTCATCAACATCAAATACAGCATCAAAATTGGAATCAGGCTTCCATCCTCGCACTTTGAACGAATCTGCTATATCCTTTAATTTGCCAAATGGAAAATCACTGAAATATTCTTCCAAGGTTTCATACGATAAGTCCTGCAATACTTGCGCTTCAATATCTCCGCCAAAGCACCGCTTACCACATATAAAAAATTCAATAGATAACAATTTGCCATTGATGATATCATAAATATGTTCGATGATATCTTCCTCGTCATTCATATGCCAATGTTGAAACGAGAAATATAAAATATAGGGAGTCCATTCGTCATTGGACACATATTCTAATTTGATGTTTTCGTTACCAAATGGATTCAGTATTTCCAAAAAAAATTTATCTTCAGAAAGATGCGTTACATAATCGGAAAATTGTGAAGCTATAGCTACAAGATTGTTTTGAAACATAAATTCACCCTCTTTCTTTTTGTATTATACCACAACTTTGAAAACATTTCAACATTTCGCCGGTTCGAATCTGTCTGCGGAGCCAAAAGAACGAAATGCATCTGCAAAATTTTGAAAAACTTCAGAGTCGAAAAAAGCGAAGCATTCGCTTCACTCGCCACAGGCGAATAAAAAAGCACTTGCCGAAGCAAGTGCTTTTTTATGTGATGTGTGTCCGATTTAGATGCAAAACCGTGTGTGGCCAATTTAGATGCACGCTGTTTTTGCAGATGGTAGACTAACCATGTTATGCAGTAAAAAAACATTACTCTCTCTCGTGCGTGTATCCCGAAAGATCGCTTATAATATCGGGTGAAAGTGCGGTGACAGGCCATCCGTCATCTGTCCAAACGATTTTACTGATGTGTAAAAAGATGTTGTTTCCGACATTTGTGTCATCGGGCCACGCTTCACCTACCATATACCATTGACCGTCGCTGTCAAGGAAGGGCTGTGCGTGAGCAACACCTTCGATGTTGCTTTTGTTTTCAGTAAGATCGGTCGTGTTGCCTCTGAGCATTGGCTCTCCATCCCTATCA
>JAZSMZ010000024.1:0-11704 GCA_045536155.1 Eubacteriales bacterium | reverse complement strand
CGATGAGATCACCATGCTTATGGGATACGAGCTTACCCGCGACATCGCACTTGAGGACGTTGTTATCAATACTCCCGTAGCTGAGATGAACGCGAAGAAGATCTCCGGTAAAAAGCTTGCAATCGTTCCGATTTTGCGCGCAGGTCTCGGTATGGTTGACGGTCTTTTGACCCTCATTCCTGTTGCAAAGGTCGGACACATCGGCCTTTACCGCGATCCCGACACTCACCTTCCCGTTGAGTATTACTGCAAGCTGCCCTTTGATATCGAAGAGCGCATGATCATCATCTGCGATCCCATGCTCGCAACAGGCGGAAGCGCCTCCGACGCGATAACTATGATGAAGAAGAGAGGCTGCACAAATATCAGACTCCTCTGCCTTGTTGCCGCTCCCGAGGGCGTTGAAAAGGTTCAGAAGGATCATCCCGACGTTGAGATCTACGTTGCCGCTCTTGACGATCACCTTAACGATCACAAGTACATCGTACCCGGTCTCGGTGATGCAGGCGACAGACTTTTCGGCACAAAATAAGCAATTAATAAAAAAGTTACAAATTAAAATCTCCCATTCCGTTGACAAAACGGGCTGGGAGATTTATAATTATTAGGTTGATATTGTGCGAAAGTTTCGCGTTTTGTCAACAAATCCTTGCCGCGAATAAATACCAAATAACTCATGTTCGCGGTCTAATGTCCATAGGGAGGTATAATTATGAGCATTCAGAAGGAAAATCTCATCTCATCTTATGAAACGCTGTTCATCTGCGATCTTTCGCAGGGTGAAGCTGCGGTCAAAGCACTGGTTGACAAGTTCATCGGCCTCATCTCCGAGAACGGTACTCTTACCAGCGTAAACGAATGGGGCAAGCGCCGCCTTGCATACCCCATCAACGATCTCAACGAAGGTTACTACGTACTCGCAACCTTCAACGCTCCTCACGCATTCCCCGCAGAGCTTGAGCGTCTTTTCAAGATCAACGACGGCATCATGCGTTCGATGGTTATCAGAACTGAAGACAACGATGCAGAAGCTATCACTTACGAGTCCAAGATCAATGTTGAGCCCGTAGTTGAAGCAGTAGCAGAAGAAGCAGTTGAAGAAACTGTTGAAGAAGCTCCCGCTGCAGAAGAAGCAGTTGCTGAAAACACCGAAGCATAAGTAACAAAAATAACAACTGTCTGAGAAAGGAGTCCCCAAATGGCAAGTCTGAATAAAGTTTTTCTGATAGGTTATTTAGTTGCTGATCCCGAACTCAAGACAACTCAGAGCGGTATCAGCGTATGCTCTTTCAGAATTGGTGTTTCGCGCAGATTCAAGAATCAGGACGGAACCACCTCCTCTGATTTTATTGACATTGTTACTTGGCGTCAGCAAGCAGAGTTCGTTTGCAAATATTTCCGCAAGGGTAAACCGATTCTCGTTTGCGGTTCTTTGCAGACAAGAACATGGCAGGATCAACAGGGCAACAAGCGCTATACTGTTGAAGTTGTTGCCGATGAAGTATCTTTTGTTGAAAGCAGAGATAACTCCGGCAGCGGATATAGCCAGCCCGGCCAGTTTGGCTCCGAACCCGCCAACTACATTCCGCCCGCATACTCTTCCAATCCCGCTGACAACAGCGCGAATAAGTTTGAAGAGCTGTCGAGCGACGACGATCTTCCGTTCTGACGGAAAAGCGAGTTAAAATAAGAGATTAGCCGAATTTACATTCGACCGCAATTTTACGAAAGGAAACGTTTTATAAAATGGATAACCAGAGAGATAATTCGACGAGACCTGCTCGTCCGAACAATATGAGAAACAAGCGCCGCAAAGTTTGCATGTTCTGCGCTGATAAGATCGAACACATCGACTACAAGGATACCCGCCGTCTTTCGAGCTGCATCAGCTCCGAGCGCGGTAAGATCCTTCCTCGCCGCATCAGCGGTACCTGCGCTATGCATCAGCGTCAGCTTACTGTCGCTATCAAGCGCGCCCGCCACGTTGCGCTTCTCCCCTACGTTATTGACTAATTAATAACACGTAAAAAACCGCCGAAATCGGCGGTTTTTTTGCATTTACATATAAAATACGACCCGAATTTTTGTGCATTTTTTCAATAAAAAAGTTGTGCATTTCTATTGAAAAGTATTGGCTTTTATTATATAATGATAACAAATTGACGTTGACATTTATATGCAAATTTATTCAATAAAAGGAGACCTCTCGTAATGAAAAAGCGCACAATAACACGCCTTTGCCTGATTTTCTGCCTGATTTTGGCCGCGTGTATGGTGTTTATTGGCTGTAATAGCTCCGATGGTGAATTGTCTAATGATACAACAGTTGATAAAACTACAGTAGAAGAAACAACATTAGAAGAAGTGACAGAAGAAACAACTGCAGAAGATACAACCGCAGAAGAAACAACTGCAGAGGAAACAACCGCAGAAGATACAACTGCAGAGGAAACAACTGCAGAAGAAACAACTGCAGAAGATACAACTGCAGAAGAAACAACTGCAGAAGAAACAACCGCAGAAGAAACAACTGCAGAAGAAACAACTGCAGAGGAAACGACCGCAGAAGAAACAACTGCAGAGGAAACAACTGCAGAGGAAACAACTGAGGAAGAAACAACTGAGGAAGAAACAACCGAGGAAGAAACAACAGCGAATTATTTCACCGTTACTTTCTTCAATAAAGATGAAACATTTACTGTTTCAGTTGTTGAGGGCGAAACAGTTGCTGAGCCCGAAGTATCTGATGAGGAATATGAAACCTTTGACGGGTGGTATACTGACAGCAAAAACGGCGAGAAGTATAATTTCAGAACTCCGGTAACATCTGATATCACTCTCTACGGTAAAGATTTTGTAGCTACCGAAAAGTGTGCAACTCCCACTGTTGTTGAGTCTATATTTACTCAGGAAGATCGCCTGCTCGTTGTCGGATATGCGGAAAAGGGAACTACTATCCGTGTGCTTTACAGCGCAGTCGACACATATTCCTACTACTGCGACGACGGCATCTTCTATCTCGACGTACCTGTATCCAGCCATAGCGGATTTATCGAGGTATATGCTACTGCGCGTGGTAAGCTTGCGAGCGATAAAGTACATGTGGGCATAGGATCTCACCAGGGATACGGCGTTACAGGTGTCTTTGTCGGATCACAGGGTCATATGCATATTGACTATACCAAAAATGACTACCTCGGTTTGCTGACTTACAGCGATTCGTTGGCACAGCATCAGCGCCGAGTTCTTGAAAAGGTTGAAAAGAAGATAAAAGAGGTATCTCCCAATACCAAGCTTATTTATTTGATTGCGCCCAATCACTCTACGATCTATCCCGAAACAATCCCCGATTGGATGCAGAAAATGAAGGTGCCGGGCATGCTGTCCCGACTCGAAGTCATGAGCAAGGTAATGGCAGATTCTCACGTTACGTTTATCGATCTTACCGAGTATTTGCGTTCGAAGAAGAACGATGGTGTATACGACGAGTTCAGACTTTACAACAAGACAGACTCTCACTGGACCGAGCTTGGCGCATATTATGCATACGAGTATCTCATGAATGAGGTAATTTCAAAGGATTTCCCTGCAGTAAAGGCAATTCCGCTGAGCGAGTTTGATGTATTTTCAAAAGACGTGCCGGGCGGAGACCTTGTATACTGGCATTTGAGACTTAATACCGAGCTTTGCCGTGAGAGTGGCGTGTTTGTGCGTCCTAAAACGTTTGAATTCATTACCGGATACGATAAACCCCTGGCCGTATATCTTGAAGATAATGACTTGACCAAGAAGGCTAAAACATATTACCAAGAAAACGATGAGCTCCCCACAGCAGTGGTTTACCGTGATTCTTACAGCACAAACCTGTATAATTTCTTACCCCAGCATTTTTCAAAGATCGTCTATAATGAGATGCATGCGCAGTCCATCAGCTATGCACAGATTGCTTTGGAGCAGCCCGACTATGTTATATTTGAATGCGTAGAGCGCCATCTGGATTATCTGTTCTGATAATACGAGGAGAAAATAATGAGAGCTTATATCCCGGCAATTCGTGGTTTGTTAATTTTCACCGTGCTTTTTGCCCTTTGCATTATATCTGTCGGATGTGATAGAGTTGTTGGCGACTTGCCTGACGAAACCACAGTAGAAGAAACAACCGCAGAAGAAACTACTGCGGAAGAAACCACCGCAGAGGAAACCACCGAAGCCGATACTGTAGAATATACGGTTACATTTGTAATTGGCGATAATACTTTTACTAAAACCGTAACGTCGGGTGAAAGTGTTACAGCGCCCGATATTGATGCAGATCAGGCTTATAAATACGATATGTGGTTTACAAGCGAAAACGGCAAGACAAGGTTTAACTTGTCGACTCCCATAACTGAAGACATCACGCTTTATGCAAGAGAAATTACTCTCGTAGGCAAGTGGGACAAGCCTGAAATAACCGGCGTTGTTTACAGTCAGTTCAACAGAGTATGTATATACGGAACAGCAGAACCCGGAACGGTTATTTGTGTTGAAGACAAAGAGGAAACCACGCTTTGCGAAGACGGAATATTCGCTATCGATGTCTATGCTTCATCGGGACTCGGACATTTGGATATTTACGCTACCGGCACGGGTAAAAATCCGAGTGATACGGTGCGAGCCGATATCGGCAGAGCTTCCATGAATCAGGAAAGAGACGTTATCGTCGGCGAACGCGGCTTTATGTATGCTTACAAAATAACCGGCAAGGATTTTCTTCGCACAAGAACATACACCGAAGATCAGCTTGAACAGAGAAAGAAAAAGCTTGTAAGTGTAATAAATAGAGTACATAGCGTTTCTCCCGACACAAAGGTTATCTACCTTATGGCCCCCAATAAGGCAACGGTATATCCGGAATTCCTTCCCGAGTGGGTGCTTGAAAAGAAGGTTGAGGGTGTAAAATCCAGACTCGAGCTTCTTACGGAAGCTATGCAGGATACCGATTGCACTTTTATCAATCTTACCGACTATCTCGTTTCTAAAAAGACAGATGGCGAATTCGATGAATATTATCTGTATAATAAGACAGACACTCATTGGAATGAGCTTGGCGCATATTATGCCTATGAGTATCTTATGAATGAGGTAATTGCAAAAGATTTCCCCGCAGCAAAAGCTATACCGCTTAGCAAGTTCGACGTCTATAAAAAGGAAATAGGCGGAGGAGACATGGTATGGGGATTGGGAATCAGCGCGACTTTCTGCCGTGAAAACAGCGTCTTTGTCCGCCCGAAGGATTTCGAGTTCAGCAGCGGATATAACAAACCCTTTGCAATGAACGCGGCGAACGACTGGACTGAACAGAAGCGCGAAACAACAATAAACGATTCATCGTTGCCCACGATGGTTATGTACCGCGACTCGTTCAACATGAATATGTTCAACTTCCTTTCCGAAAACTTCTCGCATGCATATTATGCTGCCATGTACGGTCATTCCGTAAGCTATAAGCTTATTGAGATGTTAAAACCCGATTATCTTATAATCGAGTGCATTGAGCGCAACATTGAATCGAGCCTTTTCCAGTAAATAAAAATGGCTTTGATGTCAACTAATTGTTGATGTCAAAGCCTTTTTATTTTATAAACAGTTCAATAATAAATACGACAGCACAGCTCGAAAGAGCAACGATAAACAGATTTTCTGTTAAATACGCGACAATGATTCCCAAAATCAAAGCAAACAGACCGGAATATACGGAATTGGTTGCCGAAAGGATTGCCGGGAAGGTCATTACTGTCAGTGTAACGTATGGTACGTAGTACAAAAATGAGCGGATAAATTTGCTCTTTATGGGCTTGCGTATCAGAGTAAGGGGCAAAGCGCGAATAGCATAGGTGACAGCCGCTACTATAAGTATGTAGATGTAGATATTATGCTTCATCGCTTTCCTCCTTTATGGGACATAGAATCGCGGCGACAGAGGAGATTATTACCGTAAGAGCTACGATTTTAATTCCCGAGGACAGCGACGCGAGGAGAGGGATGAGCTCAAAAACAAAACTTATGATCATCGCGCAAATAACTGTAAGTAAAACAGCTCGGTTTCTTTTCGCTACGGGAACAACTATTGCTATAAACATTCCGAAAAGTCCCACGCTCAATGCCGAAACGACTCGCGCGGGTAGAATATTGCCTATCACAACGCCTAAAAGTGTGCCGAAACACCAGCCGGGCATGGCTACGCTCATCATTCCAAAATAAAAGGAGGGGTTGACTTTGCCTTCTTCGCCTATCGACGATGCGAAAAGCTCATCGGTAACGGCAAGGCTCATAAGCAGACGGTGGGGAAGCTTTGCCTTGCTTGAAAGCTTTTGGGAAAGGGAGCAGGACATTAACAGATATCTTGCGTTTGCGATAAATTCGGTAAGAGCGATCTCAATATAGCCCCCGCTCGCGGCAATGACGGCAAATGCGGCATATTCACCGGCAGACGCATTGAGCAGTAAACTCGTAAGGGCGGCCTGAAATGCGCTTAGTCCCGCGTTTTTTGCGGTTATACCGAGCGAAAAAGCAACGGCAAAGTATCCGAGACATATCGGAATACCGATTTTAACGCCTCGGAGAAAGTCGCTTTTTATCAGCTTTTCGCGCATCTTTTTACCTCCTTTTAAAAGTTTTACCGAAAAGTAATTATAAACCATTCGACAAAAAAAGTCAATCGCAGAAAAAACAAAAAAAGAATAGTTGAAAAACCATTCGCATAATTTAAATATAGCATAGGCAGATATTAATTTATCGCCGATGCAAATTAAACTTTTTGCGGAGGAAATCGGCGATGAAAAGAGTAATTTCAATTATAATGTTAATTGTTTTATTAAGTATTAACATAAGTGCTGCTGAGTTGAATCTGGATGCGCGGTCGGCCATTTTGATCGAGGCTGATACCGGACAGGTCTTGTATGAATATAATGCGGACGAGGCTTTGCCGCCGGCATCGGTCACAAAGGTAATGACCATGCTTCTCGTGATGGAGGCAATCGACAGCGGAAAATGCAACCTTACGGATATGGTGCAGGTCAGTGAATATGCTGCGTCAATGGGAGGCTCGCAGATATTTCTCTCGCCGGGCGAAAGCATGAGCGTTGAGGATCTTTTAAAAAGCGTAACCGTAGCATCGGCCAATGATGCGGCGGTCGCACTTGCCGAATTCATCGCGGGAAGCGAGGAGTCGTTCGTTGCCCGCATGAATCAGCGTGCTGTCGAGCTCGGGCTCAAAGCAACTCATTTTGAAAACACCAACGGACTCGATGACACGACCGAAAACCACGTTACCTCTGCGCGTGATATTGCGATAATGTCTGCCGAGCTGTTGCGCCATCCCAAGATCCTCGAATTCAGCTCAATCTGGCAGGATACTATCCGTAACGGCGCATTTACGCTGAGCAACACAAACAGACTTATCCGATTTTATAACGGAGCAAACGGGCTCAAAACAGGATCAACGTCAAAGGCAAAGTTTTGCATATCGGCAAGCGCAAAGCGCGATGATATGCAGCTGATCGCTGTAATCATGGCATCGCCCAGCAGGGATGCACGAAATGAATCGGCAAAGAAGCTTCTGGACTACGGTTTTGCCAATTATTCTTATGCCCACTTTGACAGCAAAAGTGCAGGAGAGGTAAGAGTCCTTAGCGGAAAAGGCGAGGGCGTTGACACGTATTACGACACATTTTCTGCAGTTGTGCCCAAAGGAGCAAAGGTCGAACAGATCATAAATCTTCCTGACGAGATATCGGCGCCCGTCGAAAAAGACGATGTTTTGGGAACTGTTGAATACCGCTGTGACGGTAAACTTGTCGGCTGTGTTGACATCAAAGCGGCATCCGATGTTGAAAGATTGGGCTATTTTGATATTTTGGAAAGAATTTTTATAAATTTTTTAATGATATAACATAAAATTTATTGATTTTCTATTGAAAATTTTAATTGAGTGATATATAATAATATCAAGGAATTCTATACACCAGGAGTTTTCAATGTCTCTTAAACTTAATACCAAATATTTGAACGGTGCTGTAAGCGATGCTGAGCTTCGTGCAATGCAGAGCCGTGTAAACGAAGCTGTAAAAACCCTCGACGGAGTTAAAGATACTCAGCCCGTTGGTTGGCGCACTCTTCCTGCCGATCACAGCAAAGAGGAATTCAGCCAGATCGTAGCTGCTTCCGAAAAGATCAAGAGTCTTTGCGGCAAGGACGGTGCCCTCGTCGTAATCGGTATCGGCGGTTCCTACCTCGGTGCCCGCGCAGCTATCGAATTTGTAAAATCGCAAAACTATAACCTTATAAAAAAGGATACTCCCGACGTATTCTTCGTCGGTAACACCCTTTCCGCCGAGGCACTTGATGAGATCTACGATCTCGTAAAGGACCGCAGTGTCTGCCTCAACGTAATCTCCAAGTCAGGTAACACTACCGAGCCCGCTCTCGCATTCCGCATCTTCCGTAAGCTCATCGTTGAAAAATACGGCAAGGAAGGCGCACGCGACCGCATCTTCGTTACCACCGATAAGAACGGCAAGAGCAGTAAGCTCAAAGCATTTGCTGATGCCGAGGGTTATGAAACCTTTATCGTTCCCGATAACATCGGAGGGCGCTATTCCGTTCTTACTCCCGTCGGACTTCTTCCCATCGCGGTTGCAGGCATTGACATTCAGGCTATGATGGACGGCGCTTATGCCGCCATGAATGCATATACCGATGCCGATATCGAAGCCAACGACTGCTATAAGTACGCCGCTATCCGCAACGTACTTTATGAAAAGGAAAAGTCTACCGAGATCTTCGTTGCCTACGATCCCGCACTGGCGCTTACCGCTGAATGGTGGAAGCAGCTCTACGGCGAGAGCGAAGGTAAGGATCACAAGGGTATTTACCCCTCCTCGGTTATCAATACCACCGACCTTCACTCGCTCGGTCAGTATATCCAGCAGGGTCGCAGATTCATATTCGAAACCGTTATCGATGTTGTAAAGTCCTCGTCGAACCGCATGATCGAGAACGATCCCGACGACCTCGACGGACTCAACTTCCTTTCCGGTAAGTCGCTTGATGAGATCAACAAGACAGCTTTCCGCGCAACCGTACTTGCTCATAACGACGGCGATGTACCCAACCTTGTTATCGAGATCGATGACAGAAGCGCATACAGCTTCGGCTATATGGTATATTTCTTCGAGCTCGCTTGTGCGATCTCCGGTTATATACTCGGAGTCAATCCCTTCGATCAGCCCGGCGTTGAAGCATACAAGGATAATATGTATGCTCTTCTCGGCAAACCCGGCGTAAGCAAGACAGGTGTCGATTTCAAGGAAATGAAAGTTATTCTCGAAGAGAGAATGAAATAATTTTGTAAGCAAAAACCCTTAGATAAACTAAACTATTTTTTAGGAGGACACTAGGATGGTCAAATTAATCGTTGGAGTTAAAGGAACCGGTAAAACAAAGCAGCTTATCGCTATGGTAAACGATGCTATCAATGCTACCAAGGGTTCTGTTGTCTGCATTGAAAAGGGCAACAAGCTCATTCATGAGGTTAAGTACCAGGCCCGCCTTATCGATACAGATGAATACCTTATTTTCGACGCTCACGCCCTCTACGGCTTCGTTTCGGGTATTGCAGCATCCAACCACGACGTTACCGATATCTTTATAGACTCCGCTCTCAAGATCTGCGAAAATAATATTGCTGAGTTTGAGGTATTTGTCGATAATCTCAATAAGTTCACCGCAAATCACAACATCAACATCGTTATGACATCGTCCATTCCTTTCGAGGAAGTTACCCCTGCTCTCGATGCATTCGTTGTAAACAAATAATCAAAGGAAAAGAGAAGAGCCGCTTTAAAGCGGCTCTTTTTATTTGTTTATTCTGTAAACGATACTTTTCTTGTTTTTGCCGATTCTCTCAACAGCACCGACAAAGGTCAGCACGTTAAGCGCCGTCTGCGAAAGTGAACGGCTCTTTTTCGCGATCTTTGCGAAATCAGCCGAGGTAAATTCACCGTCAAGACCGTCGGGGATTATCTTTTTGTAATCTTCGGTAGAGTCAATCGCTATCTCATCGCCAAATCCAACAGGGATGCGCTCGATACGTGTCGAACCGAATCTGTTTGATCGACGAGGGTCGTCGATCGAGCGCGTGCAGATGCGGTACTCTTCGATGTCAACGGGCAGTATGCGAAGGTGAAAATTTGGGTGGGTCAAATACTGCTTTATTCTGTAAAGCTCTCTAAAGACGTCGTAAATACCGCCTTTTATGGGTGATTTGCGCTTCTCGCTCATCTCACTCGTGTGCGGATCGACCCAGATTAGCCACTTGTTTCGCACCGCAGGATAGACAACGGTTACCTTTTCATGTTCGAGGAAGGTCGAGAGCTTCTTTCGCATCGCATTAAACGATCGGGTCTGTATCTCGATTATACCGCTGTCGTTTTTTATATCGGCGACAAAGCCCATAAAGCGGACCTCTTGCTTAGTTTTTTCGCTTTCATAGTGACTTTTAAGCGTCGCGTGGAGTGTCCGCTCCATTAGAGTGCCTATTATCGGGCTCTCTTCTTTTGTTAAAGTATCGTCTTTCATAAACTTCCGTTATTTCAATATTTTAATTCAGCAGGAAGGGGGATAAAACTCGCTGACGGGGAAGCACATCTTTTTGAAAAGCGCGCAGGGATCATCTTCTTCAGGAGAGCAGCACTCTTTGTCGGGAACACTGTACTCGGTTGCGCTGATGATGTACTGACCGGGGCGTTCCATGCGGAGTACTGAGAAAAATCCGAGAGTTACAGCGAGATGACGAGCGCAGTTGGAGTCGGTAAGGGGTTCGGAGCAGCAACGGCATACTCTTTCGGGAAGATCACAGCAAGCACAGCAGCATTTGCACTTCATCGGTTCAATTACCTTGCATCCGAGCACCACAGGATCAGCCACCTCGCATATCGCGATAGGCAGGTTGCTGCCGGCCTTGATATCGCAGGGGCAGGAACAGAAATCGCTTCCATCCTGCTCTGAGCGGAAAATCTTCACGCATCCCTCAGAACCAAAGAGAACAACTCGCTTTTCGGTTACCGCGATGCCTTCAAATTCAATGGGCTTTCCGGGGCAAATGCATCCCTCGAACACCAATTTGGTGTAAAAGCGTACGTCAACGCTGTAAAAGCCGCGATTGAACTGTACAGGTTCAACCGAAAGCTGAGTCCATACTACACTTGAAGACTTTACGCGTATATTGCTTGTTTTTTCTATAACATCCTGTCCGCAGCCCGTTAAGAACACGCGCACATTTTCATAACAATCCTTGTCGCGACAGCTGTCAAGTATGCGATTGACATCTATGCCGCAGCCGCCCTTTGTCTGATTGTCTCGCGATGAGCGGCAGCTCAAAGCGGTGTCAGAATGACGGTTGTCGTCACAGGAGCAGCCGAAATTGTTTCTATCTGACATAAATCAAAAATCCTCCGTTTTTATATTAAAGCTAATGATAGCTTTCTGTATATAATATGCAGAGGATTTTCAATAGGTGAAATATTAGATTTTTAAGTTATTTAGCGGCTTTTTCGAGAGCCTGATCAAGATCGGCAATTATATCATCAACGTCTTCTATTCCTACAGACAGACGAAAAAGATCGGGCTGAACACCGCAAGCATTCAGCTGATCGTCTGACAA
>JAZSMZ010000035.1:0-3586 GCA_045536155.1 Eubacteriales bacterium | reverse complement strand
CCCGGCCTCCGACTTGGTAAATTATTAAACTGTCGGCGTAACCATCATACATTTGACAAAAAAAAAAATGTGTGTTATAATTTTTATACGATAACCAAACTCATTTATCAGGGAATCGCCCGATTTATTTTGGGTATAACAAAAGTAATGGATATACGCAGTATTGTAAGATCGCTTGAGAATTGTCCGTGTGGGGCCGAACACAAATCGACGCTTCAGAACGTTGAGATTGGTCACGGATACTCCTCACGAATCGGTGAAATTTTAGATAAATATAACTTTCCCAAAAATATATTGCTCGTTGCCGATAACAACACGCTTAAAGCATCATCGGGCGCAGAAGAATCCTTGATTGAACGGGGATTTAATTTAGAGTATTTAATATACGACGATCTTCGGGTTGCAGACATAAAGTATGCAAAAGAGGTCGCCGATGCATCAAAGAAGTGCGACGCAATATTATCAGTCGGCACCGGTTCGCTCAATGATATCTGCAGATACGGAGCGTATTTGTCGATTCAAAACGGACACAAGCTGTCATTTGCGATATTTGCAACCGCTCCCTCAATGGACGGTTTTGCTTCAGCGAGCGCTCCGATAACCGAGAACGGTTTTAAGACAACAAGACAAGCAATCCAGCCTGACGTAATTATTGCCGATACAGCCGTTTTAGCGGCTTCTCCTGGCTATTTAAAGTCGGCCGGATTTGGCGACATGATCGCAAAATATATTGCTTTGGTCGATTGGCGAATATCAAATCTTCTTACCGGAGAACGATATTGTCAATCTATTGCAGATCTCACTCGTGAGGCATTAAAGAGAATAACGTCGCTTGCAGGCAAAGTAAGTTCATACGATGAAGAGACCGCCGAATCGATTATGGAATCGCTGATCTTTACAGGCGTTGCAATGGCGCTCGCCAACTCGGTTCGACCTGCTTCGGGCGCAGAGCACATGGTATCTCACTACTGGGAAATGAAGAAGGCCGAAATGGGCGAGATATCAGATTTTCATGGCAAAAAAGTTGGAATTTCGACTTTGTATTTGACTCGTTTATATCACGCCCTTGCTAATATAGAAGAAATAGAATGCTTCCCTCACAAAATAGATTTTTATGATCTTAAAAGAGTTATTGGCGACAATTTTATCAATGACGTAATTAAAATTAATTCTCCGTCTGTCACCGACGATATAGATCCGAAATTAATAGAGAATAATTGGCAAAACATTCGAAAAATAGTCAAAGAAGAGCTTCCGACGCCTGAACAGATGCTGCATCTTATGAAGCTTGCCAACTGTGCAACCACGCCTTTGGAAGCTGATATTGACAACGATTTAGCGCGCAATGCGATGACATATCATCCATATCTGCGACACCGTCTGACGTTATCACATCTTGTTCCCCTTATCAAAGGTGCAGATAAGGTCCGATCAAATATCTTAAAAGAGTATTACAATATTTAATTTGTCAAAGGAATAATTAAAATGACAACAAACGAAACACTTGTAAAAGCAATCGCCGAATATGAAAAATGGCTTTCTTCGAGTGCCATTGACGAAAATACAGCTTTAGAGCTTGAATCAATTCGCGGTAAAAACGACGAGATTATCGACCGTTTTTCTCAAACGCTTAAATTCGGAACTGCAGGTCTTCGCGGTATCATGCGCGCGGGGCTTAATGCAATGAATATTTACGTTATACGTCGCGCAACACAAGGACTTGCTGACTATATAAATCATCACGCATCTAAAATCAGCACAAAAAACAAATCTGTTGTAATAGTTTATGACAGCCGAATAAATTCTTTTGATTTTGCAAAAGAAGCTGCAACCGTTCTTGCTGCAAACGGCATTGATGTCCTTTTCTACGGTCTTCTTCGCCCCACACCCGTTGCGTCGTTTTGCGTTCGCTCACTGAATACGATTGCCGGCATTGCAGTAACCGCATCGCATAACCCCAAGATGTACAACGGATACAAGGTTTTCTCTGATGACGGCACACAGCTTTCAGTTGATGACGCAAAAACAGTTGCCGAATACATTGACAAAGTCGATATTTTCAATGATATCAAAAATTGCAGCTTCGACACAGCTCGAGATGAGGGCAAAATCAAAATTTTAGGACAGGAAACCGACGAGCTGTACATGAAGGCGGTCATGGAACAGAGAGTAGACAATGAGATTCTCATAAATACCGATCTTTCTGTTGTTCATACGCCTCTTCACGGAGCATCTTTTAAATTAGTACCCGATGTACTTCGTCTTTGTGGTCTTAAAAAGGTATATTCGGTCGACTCACAGCTTCTGCCCGACGGCAATTTTCCTACAGCGCCAAAGCCCAATCCGGAGCTTGATTGCGTATACGGCGAATCTATTGAGCTCGCAAAAAATGTCAATGCAGATTTAATAATTGCCAACGATCCTGATAGCGATAGAATAGGTGTTGTTGTACTTCACCAAGGCGAATATGTACGACTTTCAGGAAACCAGACGGGCGCCCTTTTGCTCAATTACATGCTGTCACACCTCCACGTCGATGCAGTTAAATTTGCAGTAAAAACCATTGTAACAACAGAGCTGACGAGACGTATATGCGAAAAATACAACTGCGAGCTTATCGACTGCCTTACAGGCTTTAAAAACATCGGCGAGGTTGTAGCTTATCGCGAGCTCCATACACCTAAAGACAAATTTGTAATGGGATATGAGGAGAGTTACGGCTATCTTATAGGCAAATACGCGCGCGATAAGGATGGCGTTGTTGCTGCGATGTCAATTTGCGAAATGGCCGCATCCGCAAAGCTTGAAGGCAAGACCCTCACCGATAAGCTTGAAGAATTGTATACGGAATTTGGTTACTACGGCGAATACACCGTCAATATTGAATTTACAGGCTTTGACGGAAATTTGCGCCGCGAAACCATGATGCGCAATCTCCGTACTTCAAAACCCTCTCAGATAGTCGGTTATAACGTGATAAAGGTTGATGACTATCTCGAAGACGGGCATTTTGTTCGTGGCACCGATATTGCAATGAAAGAAAACGTTCTGTATTTCTATCTTGAAAATAACAACGTAGTTGTTGTCCGTCCTTCGGGAACAGAGCCGAAAATCAAGCTCTATTACTTGCTTAACGGTAAACGTGAGCATATAGAAAACATATTTAAAAAGGGTGGCGCCGCCGATGATTTCGCGGCAAAACTTCACTCTATGGCATACGATGAATAAGCAAAAACAGCACAGATAAAGCGTGATGTTCTTATCGGAGAATTTATAAAATATCTTACCTTATTTGCTCTGCAGTAAACAAATAATTAACCCCGGCAGATTTTAATGTCTGTCGGGGGTTGTTTATTCTGTTCGATAAATTGGAATTTATCTTACTGTTTTATTTCTTATATTCTCGTATTTTCGTTGTATTTTCTCAACACGTTTTTTCTGCTTTTTCCTATTCGTCTTAACAAACAACCGAAGCAGGAAGAAACCGCCTATTCCAAGAGCAATATAGCAAGAACCGAAAATCAGCGGAGACTTCCAATCGACAGGCTTGTCATTATCGTATGTTACAACTCGTTTTCCATCAACA
>JAZSMZ010000091.1:0-5910 GCA_045536155.1 Eubacteriales bacterium | reverse complement strand
ATATTGAAAAAATAAACTACAGATCGACTCTTATAGCCTGCTATGCAGGATACATAACGCAATCGATCGTTGTAAATCTGCCGCCGATCCTATTTGTCGTTTTCATGGACAAATTTGGTCTGTCATATGAAAAACTAAGCTTTTTAGTGCTTCTTAATTTCGTCACTCAGATTTTTGTGGATCTGATTTCTATTAAATTTGTAGATAGGATCGGATACCGCAAGTGCATAGTTGCAGCGCACATCTTAGCTACGCTTGGACTTGTGTTGCTTGGCGTTTTGCCGGTGATTATGCCTATATCGATGGTATATCCCGCGATCGTGATCGCAACGTTTGTTTTTGCTTGTGGAAGTGGAATGATCGAGGTTCTTCTCAGCCCCATTGTTGAAGCGATCCCAGGTGACGCTAAAGCATCGACAATGGCACTGCTGCATGGCTTTTATTGCTGGGGAATGGTCTTTGTAGTGCTAATAACCACTCTTCTTTTGAAGCTTCTCGGGCACGATCTTTGGTACATAATCCCCATTCTTTGGGCAATTATTCCTTTTGTAAATACATTGAACTTTTTCCGTGTTCCTTTTGCGCCTATTATCAAGGAAGGTGAGCGCGCAACTCCGCTAAGGCAGCTGCTTACATCCGGCGTATTTGTTGCAGCTTTGGCTCTTATGACAGCATCAGGTGCTGCAGAACTCGCAATGGCACAGTGGGCATCTGTTTTTGCAGAAAAGGGACTTGGGGTTACGAAAGCTTTGGGCGATCTGCTGGGACCCTGTATGTTTGGCGTAACGATGGCAATCGGTCGTACGATATACGGTGTGTTCGGCCAAAGAGCTCCCTTGCTCAAGCTTATGATAGGTAGCTCGGTGCTTTGCATTGCTTGCTATTTGGTTGCTGTATTTTCAAATAATGCACTTCTGTCGCTCGCGGGCTGTGCTTTTTGCGGTCTATCTGTGGCATTGCTCTGGCCCGGTATGCTCTCGCTTACAGCCGCTAAGTTTCCTAACGGAGGAAATCCGATGTTTGCAATTCTGGCGGTGTTCGGCGATCTTGGCTGTTCGCTCGGACCATGGCTTACCGGCATGGTTTCGGGTGTGTATCTTAATATGAACAACTCGCCCGATGCCGAGAGTACAGGATTAAAGCTCGGAATTTTAGCGGCGGTTGTATTCCCGATTCTTATGCTTTCATTGCTGCCTATATTCAGAGTAAAAAAAGAAAATAAAAAAGCTGAACTTTAAGTTCAGCTTTTTTGTTTGAGTGATTAGTCGAGGTAGCCTTTTGCGGCAAGAAGCTCTGCTGTAAGAACAGATCCGCCTGCGGCACCGCGCAATGTGTTGTGAGAAAGACCAACGAACTTGTAGTCATAAACGGTGTCCTCGCGAAGACGTCCGACTGTTATGCCCATACCGCCGTAGATCTCGCGGTCGGTGTTGGTCTGAGGACGGTTATCCTCTTCGAAATAAGTGATAAATTGCTCGGGAGCAGAGGGAAGACCCAATACCTGAGGTTCGCCCTTGTATTCAGCCCAAGCCTTTAAGATCTGCTCCTTTGAGGGCTTTTTTTCAAAGGATACAAATACTGCGGCAAGGTGTCCGTTTGTAACGGGAACACGAATGCACTGAGTGGTGATAACGGGCTCTGCGGCAGCCACAATAGTATCATTTTCTATCTTACCCCAAATACGAAGAGGTTCTTTTTCGCTCTTTTCCTCTTCGCCACCGATGTAGGGAATTACGTTGTCGATCATTTCGGGCCATTCGTTGAAGGTCTTGCCGGCGCCGGAGATTGCCTGATATGTAGTTGCAACAACGGTCTTAGGCTTGAATTCCATAAGGGGAGTCAAAAGCGGAACGTAGCTCTGGATAGAGCAGTTAGGCTTTGTAACGATAAAGCCGTGCTTTGTGCCAAGACGCTTTTTCTGCGCATCGATTACTGCAAGATGAGCATCGTTGATTTCGGGAATGAGCATGGGAACATCGGGAGTCCAGCGGTGGGACTTGTTGTTCGATACAACAACGAGCTCTGCCTTTGCGTAGCTTTCTTCAAGCGCCTTGATCTCTGCATCCTTCATGTCAACTGCGCAGAAGACCATGTCTGCATTGGCTTTAATGGAATCTATATCGTTTGCATCAAGCACAGTCATGATCGCAAATTTTTCGGGAAGGGCAACATCCATCTTCCAGCGATTTCCGACTGCCTCAGCATAAGTCATACCTGCGGAGCGTGCCGACGCTGCGAGAGCGGTGACGTCAAAATAGGGGTGATTTTCAAGGAGAGTAAGCAAACGCTGTCCTACCATGCCGGTAGCACCGACTACGGCGGCACGATATTTCTTTTTAATTTCAAACATTATCTCTACCAACCTTTTATAATTATAATAATAGAATTATACAGCAATTTTTCCGATATGTCAATAAAACGGACAATATTTTGTTTAAATTTACCTATAAAAATTGCAGTGAAACTCATGAATCAGCTTTAAAATATTTTGCAGATAGTTTATTTTTGTCTGATTGCCTTCGTCATAATTCGTCATGATTATTACGAGGTATGGCGAGTCGGCATATACTATACCCATGTCGCAGTACGAGTCGGTGTCCCAACCGTATTTGTGCGCACTCTTTGCAGGACTTACTGAGTCGGAAATAAGTAGGGTATGTCTGCTGTTCATCATCGCATCTTTCATAAACGAGGCGTAGTATGCGTCACTTTCGATAAATTCGTAAATGGCTTTCAGAATTTTAATACCGTCGGATGCCGTAAAAGTTGCGTCGGTATCAAGAAGAGATGTCGCACCGATAGATTTTGCAAAATCAATAAGATATTCTGTGCCGTATTCACCCATGAGCACCGAGTATGCTACGTTGTCGCTGCAATGAAGTAAGTGATAGAAAAGATCGCGGTATGTATATACTGTGCCGTCTTTTGAATTGACTATCTCTCCCGATCCCTCTCTGTAATATGCGGCCCGCGTATAAGTGATCGTTTTATCCATATCAAACACACGAACGGGTTCTTCAAACGGAGCATTGTTGTCAGCTGCATTATGTTCCGCCCGTTCTTTTGCAATATTTGTTTCCTCATCGGAAGCGGCAATAAGCAATGACAGCGCAAAAGGTGCCTTGATCATGCTGGCGGGATCCATCAGAACGTCTTCGTTGTACGAAAATTCAAATCCTAAAGTCAGATCATAATACATGACCGATATCTCGCCCGGTACTGTAACTGATTTTTTGATCGATTTACCGCTTTCGTCAACAATATAAGTTGAAGTATTGTGAACGGGCGCAGAATTTAAAAGAGCTTCAATTTCGGAAATAATGTTAAGCTGATTGACAAAATCAATTTTTGATATGCGTTCGAGCATAGAAAGCTTTTCTTTAAGCAATTCTATTTCGGCATCCTTTTCGCTAAGCTTTCCGTTGAGATATTCTTCAAGACGATCATACCTTTCGTTTAATATTCGATAAAGCTCATCTGTATTTTTAAACTGTTCATTTTCACTTACAGCCTTATCGAGTTCATTTTGAAGGGCATCTATTGTACCTTTAAGCTCGGAAATTGTCTTTTGAGCCTCGGCTTCCTTGGAATTAGCCAATGTGTCAACATGGTGGTTTTGGTAGATCATTAGTCCAATGAGTGCAAGAAAAATGACAGCAATAACCGACAAAACGATATTTTTAACTTTGTATTTCATAATCATGCCTTTTGGGGAGAAATTATCCTTTCATAAAGAATAGACGGTGGCATCAGCTACCGCATTGCACACCGTCTATCCAAACGCATTCAATTTTTGTGTTAAGATCAAATATGTCGCCATTCATAAGAACAAGGTCTGCATCCTTTTCGCACTCAATAGAGCCGACTCTGTCAGATATACCGAGAATGTCGGCAGCATCACAGGTGATTGCCGAAAGAGCATTCATATAAGGCAGTCCGCTTTGCTTTGCAAGAGAAGCGCAGAGAGAAAGATAATTGATGGGAGTAACCGAATGGTCGGTAGTGATGGCAATCTTAACGCCCTCTTTTGCCAAAAGGGCAGGGTTCTGATATGTCTGATTTAAGAGCTCGGGTTTCGAGCGATCTGACAGATTGGGGCCGACGATAGCACGAGCTCCTTCACTAGCAAGAATATCAGCGATAAGCGAACCCTCGGTACAGTGTACCAAAACGTATTTTAAATTGAATTCTTCTGCAATGCGGATCGCCGTGCAAATATCGTCAGCGCGGTGACAGTGGAAGTGACAGGGTATCTCACCCTTAATAACAGGAATGAGCGACTCAAGCTTGATGTCGAAATCGGGTTCGTCAGGAGCTTCTTCATCGGGACTTGACGGAGAAGAGTGAGCAGCATCCATATCGTCGGCATATTTCTTTGCCTTTGTCAGCATTTCACGCATCATGGCTGCGGTAGCCATACGGGTTTCGGGCATCTGGCTCTTCGAGTGATAGCATCCCTTCGGATTTTCACCCAAAGCGAATTTTATTGCAGCGGGAGAAAGTATTGCCATATCGTCAATTCGACGTCCAACTGTCTTTACAACGCATATCTGTCCTCCGATGGGATTGGCACTGCCGGGTGCGATTGCAACTGTCGTGACGCCCGCTCCTCTTGCATCGGCAAAGCAGCGGTCAAAGGGATTTACAGCATCAAGTGCGCGGAGATGAGGAGTGAGGGGATCACCGGTTTCATTAACATCGTCGCTTTCAAATCCGAGAGCGTCACCTATTATGCCAACGTGTGTATGCGCATCGATAAGACCAGGATATAAAACTCTTGTAACTTCACCTTCACCCTCAAAAGGGCCTACAGATACAATTTTTCCGTCCTCAATCTCAACGTAACCGCGTTCAATAACGTCGCGGTTTTTATTCATAGTGTAAATCTTTACGTTTTCTATTCTCATTGTACGATCCTTATATTTAAACAAACGCGATATTAGTCAACCAAATCATTAAAGAAAAGTATTTCTTCGGGCAGGTGATAGTTCAAAAGTGCGCGGGCTACTCTCTTCATGTAGTTGTCGTCAATCGGCTGAGCGATTTCTTCTTCAAGCTCTGCAATATCTTCTTGCATTGCGTATATTTGATCTTCAAGCATAATTTGCTTCTTTTCAAGCTCTGTAAAGCTTGCTAACTGTGAAAATACAGTAAGTAAGCAGAAAAGGATAAAGGCGATGATGGCGCCCTTAAGAAATATATTCGTTCTTTTCTTGATCTTGTGATTCTGCTTTTCCACGTCTAACATTCCTTGTGTTTTTTACTTTTACGGGTTTAGATTCCAAAAATCCGCGAGATGCCATCGCCAACAGCACTTTTTTGCCACGAGATGAGGCTTTTGATAAATAGAAGCTATAAGCCTTCTCCCACAAAGTGAGGAAAAAATGATGTATAAGCTTAAATACGGGGTATAGTGTGTGCATAAAAACGAAGCGCACTACTTTGTAAATAAAAGAAATGATCCTGTCGGACAAAAACATAATAACTCGTCCGACTGTAAATCTGTAGATAAAAAATCCAACTGCTATGGACAGTAAAGTAATCAGCCTGATCCTGCCGTCATTCATATAAAATGTAAAAACGGTGCAGGCAAATGTCGATATAAGTGCAAACGCTAAATCCGAGATAAATATTGCAGTATGGTATATTGCCGAAAGGCTTTTGCTGCAAGATATAGGCGATAGAGCTATATGTATAATATGGAATATATCCCAAACAGCTGACAGAGAAACTCCTACCAGCAGGGAACACAGCAGCATCGACGGATAATGGGACTGAATGATCTCCATTATCTTTTTGACCTGCCAAACAGACCTTTTTTCTCGCGCTCGTCGTCATCAACATAAAAAATCCCGGCGATGTTTCCTTCGATGCGAAGCTGGCCGCCGGAATTTTTCCCGCCAAGCTCAA
>JAZSMZ010000148.1:0-4601 GCA_045536155.1 Eubacteriales bacterium | reverse complement strand
CTCGATCTCAAAGTTTCTTATTGCTCTTTTTGCTGATGTGTTTTCGTTAGTATTGAATTCCTTTACGGGGACATCGTATATCTTAAGCTTACAGGAGGTTCGGCTGTAGAATTCGAACATATCCTTAGCCGCGTCACTGTCGATATTGGCAATGGCTATAAAGATCTCCTTGACCTCGTATTTTTTTAGTGTTTCAAGTATTTCTTCGCCCTCGGGAAAGATCTTAAGTCCCGCGATGCGGTTTCCCGTCTTTTCGGGATTCTTATCGATAAAAAGAACCGGTCTGTATATTGACGACGGATTGCAACGAAGCTCGTTGACCAGATGAGCGCCGAGCTGTCCCGCTCCGACGATCGCCACGTTTATATGCTCAAACTCTTCGTTTTGCGAATTGTTTCTGAGCTTATATAATAAACGGTAAGAAAATCTTGAGAACAACGTCAAAAGGGCGTTGAGCGCGGCGATGATAAGGAACATCCATGCGCCTTCGTAAAGACCGCAAAGCCAAGAGAAAAACGCTGAGGCAGCCGCGCCTATGGCATCGGCAATTATCATCTTGAAGTGGGTAAATGTTCTGGTATAGCGGAGGACGCTGTTATATACTCCGAAAGCCAGTCTTACCACTAATACCGCCAGCAAAAGAATACCGGAATTGGCAAGAAATTTTGTTGACGAGTAAAAAATATGAGGCTCCAATATTCTGTCTGCCGCAAAATATGCTATTGCAACGACCGCAAACATAGTGCAATCGATGAGCAAAAGCGCAAACCTTCGCATTTTACTTATGAAAAAATTCTTTAGATTCATTACGTTCACTTCCCTGTTTTTGTACTTGAATTGCGGGTCGACCATAAGCTCCAAATAAAATTATATCATTTTTCGGCGGATTTGTCAATAATAGGGGGCGGTAAAATAAAAAATGGTGGAAAAGGCCTAAGTGCGGCTGTGCAATAACTTTTGGTTCCGGGGTGGAAGAGCCCAAAGAAATAAGAAGAACAATGAGAATCCGCGAGGGCGAGGCACTACTGACAACATTGACACAGAAAACCTTGTCGCGCTGATTACGAGCGCGTTGTGTTGCCACAAAGGAAAAACCCTTTGTGGATTTTTCGATATTTTCTGTGTCTGAATTAAAATTTACAGGTACAGCCTCGGTGTTCGCATGTGTTAAATGTTCAACTGTTCCCGTCGTGAGCAACTCGTCGATATCTGCTCTGAGCCTCACATCGATGTAATCGGTATATACGATAATACGGTCGATAATAAGGCGAAGGTCGTTTTTGTCAAGCGTGTTCTTGTTTAGAATATCGTCAAAAATCTCTATGATAGTTCTGGAAATACGATTAACTCTTATAATTGAGTTTGTAGCATCTGCCACCATTATAAGCTGATTGGTAAGTCCGTCAATACGATTGTTGGTCTCCTCTATCAAAGCATCGTATGTTTCTTCAATTATCTCAGTATTTCCTTTACACCTAGCCACATCTCTAACCTTTTGACGAGCAAGATTCTTAAGCTCTTCGCGCGCCAAATCAATTTGGTTTTGAAGATTTTCTTCGGCATCTCGACCACTTTGTGTAGAGCGGTCCTCGTGCTTCAGTATTTCTTCAAGCACATGAAGCATAGACTCCGAATTATCTTTAACTTTTTTGATGTATTCTTTGATAATCATATCCAAAAAATCTGCTCTGATATGATGAGAAGTACAGCCTTTAAGACCTCGTGTGTGATATGTGCCGCAAGTATATGCAGCTGCCATATCTCCACGGCTCATAGAAAACATAGGGCTATTGCAATCACCACAGAACAAATATCCCGAATAAGTATTATCGTACTTTTTAATGCCACGATAATGACTAGTCGTGCGTTGTTTTAAAAGTTCTTGAGCTGTGGCAAACGTCTTAAAGTCAACGATGGCCTCGTGATGATTTTCAAAAACAATATGTTCTTTTTGGTTCAACTCGACAGTACTACCGTTGATGCCTTTGCGATGATACTTATGCTCTCGCAGTGTACCGATATAAAAATCATTCACTATAATTTCTGAAATGGTGACAATACTCCAACGCTCTTTGACTTTGCCCTTATACTCGTCTCCTCGAGCTTCAATACGCGCTCTTTCGTTCATTCGGGGCGTGGGTATGTGCTGATCTGTAAGATAGTTTGCAATTTTTTTGTATCCCCATCCGTCAATGTAAAGCTTAAAAATGGTTCTTACAACCTCAGCGGCCGGTTCATCAACTTTAAAAATCATTTTTTTAGTGTTTGTGAATATGTACCCATAAGGCACGGTACATATCCATTCCCCTTTTGCCTGACGATTGGCAATTACATCAGATACCTTACGGCTTGCGTCTGTGACTGGCATTTCGTTAACGAAGAAGTATAGTTTTATCTTCATCCAATCCTCAGTGTGCCCTTGATCATAGTCAACATCGTCTCCGATGGCAATGATACGAATATCCTTTTCGGCTAGGTCTTCAAATTCTGCCAAGCCTTTGCCTGTGCGACGCGAGAATCGGCTCAAGTCCTTTACAATAAGGATATCATACTCGCCTCTAAAAAGCTTTGGACGCAGGTCATAATAATAAGATGGGCGTTGATCAAACGTGTATCCGGATTTGTCGCGGTCTTCGTAATAATCAACTATACTTGTTGGAAAATGTAGTTTGCAGTAATGTAGATCACGTCAATAATTTTTCAGTTCAAAACAGCAAGTAATTTATTCCAAAATAATTAGATTTATCCAATAATTACAAGCTCTGTATTTGTAAGACGGGCGAAAAGCTCAATGTCGGCTCTCGTCAGGGCGGTAGAGACCACCGCGTGGTGCGCGCCGCCGTACACCTATTTCGCCGCCCTCGCCCTTATGATCGTCAGCGCGTGGTTATACTCATCCGATAAGCTTATATTGAAAAAGAAGTAACGCGAAAAACGTTACTTCTTTTTTTGTTCAAATTTTGATTTGTAGGGTTGTTTGGCGATGTCAAAATCTCGTAGGGGCGGTCATTGGCCGCCCGCTCACGTCGGTTTTAAATCGTTCGTCACTGCGGTAGTAAACCCCCGCCCTACGGTTTTGGATGTTTCTAAATCCCTTACCGTAGAAGGATATTAAGCGATTTCGAAGTCGTAGGGGCGGTCATTGCAGCCCGTTTACATTGATTTTAAACCGTTTTCAGCGGGCGGCAGATGACCGCCCCTACGACAATGTTTATCGGCAACCCGCCGCTAAATCGCAATTTATCAAGGGTGGGTGTGATCTCGGCTGATCTCGACCACTCCGTCATTCTCGGCAAATTTCCAACCGTCGCGGTAAACGAAGGTCTTTCCGTCTTTTATCTTCATACCGTACAGGTATCCGTCGATCGGAACGTTGGACACTTCCGTTCCATCCTCTGCAAACGAATTTCCAAATAATATTTTGTCCTCACGGAGTTCAATCAACTCTTCAAATAGGATCATGCCCATCAAAACGCCCCAATTATAATGCGTGGCACCGCCGCACCTTCCGGTATACGCGTTGTAATTCTCGGGAGCAAAGCCGTTTTCTTCCCACTCGCGCGCCAGCATCCTGCCCGCCTTTTGCGCAAGCTCCCACGCAAGCTTCTGCTCATTGGCGCGTTTAAGCGACAGATATGTCCATAAGGTCTGCGTTGGCCAGATCTGCCCTCTCCAATATTTCTGATCGGGGAAAGCGGGATCGTCCTTGGCGATCGAAGGGATCATATATTCTCCCCAAAATTTCGTTTCATCCTTCAGAATAGTAAGAAGGCGTTGCTTGCGTTCTTCGGGAACAAGACCTGTCATAAGCGGCATAAAGCAATCCGGGGACTGCTTTTTTGAGAACGAGCCGTCAAATTTCAGATTGTAATAACAGCCATCCTCTTCGCACCACATATGCGTATTGATGTTTTCCGCCATTCGTTTGTATTTTAAATCAAAGGAAGCCGCATCTTCAGCGTATCCAAGTACCTTTGCCATTTTTGAAAGGCACTCACAGTCTGCCGCATACAGACAGCATCTTTCCAAGGTGTAAATATTTGCCGTGTGATAGCCTTCCACGTATTTGGCTTCATCTTCAACGTTTTCTTCGGTAACTGCTTCAAGATTTGATACCGATTTAAAATACTCGCCGCTCGTCCACTGCGGACTGTCGTCGTAGGTTTCAAAGTAAGCATACTGAGCTTTTCCGACGTACGGTTGCTTTCCTGCTCCCAATATACCCATTTCCGCTTCTGGATCGTATCCGAATGAAAGCAACCCCCAATTCAGCGGATCTCTGTAGGGCTGCCCGTCGCCGCGATCCTTAAACCACCAAGCGTTTGATCTTTTCGCACCCTCATAGCAGACCATTGCCCACTGCTTATCTCCGGTGTGCAGATAGGTCATCCAAAGGCTTAAGCCTTGAACGATATGCTGAGCCCGTCCTGCCGTGATAGGCGGCTCTGCGTGACGTTCCTTTCCCGAGCGGATATGCAAGGGGATCTTTCCGTCAGGCAACTGGGCATCATAACCCGAGAGCATATTCTCCTTAGCAAGCTCAGGATCGACCCATGATGCCGACCAGCTACTTAAAAACGTATCCCAATTGAACTGAATGC
>JAZSMZ010000089.1:0-7227 GCA_045536155.1 Eubacteriales bacterium | reverse complement strand
GTCGTAGTAGCTTATGTAAGTCTGCTTTGTTGCGTTGTATTCCTGCAAGCTTGCATAACGGTTATCGATCGTTCTCGCGGCGTGCTTAATAAGCGAAAGTCCGTCGGCACCGGCAGCCTCCGCAGCTCTGGCGGTCACGGTGATATCGGATACATTGGGCGAAAGCTTAACAAAGAGAGGCTTTTCCCCGCATTTCTTTTTAACGGCAGAGGTAACCGCATCAACGGCAACAGGGTCAACACCGAATGCGACTCCGCCTTGCTTTACGTTAGGGCAAGAAATGTTAAGCTCAAGCAGATCAACATCGCTGAGCGACAATATCTCTGCAACGGCGGCATATTCATCAACAGTAGCACCTGCTACGTTGGCAATAACGGTAGCGCCCATAGCTTTGAGCCTGGGCAGCTCATGCTCGATAAAGTACTCTACGCCCGGATTTTGCAATCCGATCGCATTGAGCATTCCGGCAGGAGTCTCACATACTCTCGGAGGTGGATTACCCTCACGAGGGGCAAGCGTTACCGCTTTTACGCATATAGCGCCAAGCTCGGCAGGAGAGTAATAATCTATGTAATCATCACCGTATCCGCACGTTCCCGATACGGTAATAATGGGGTTTTTCAGCGTAACGCCGCACAAATTTACAGAAAGATCGGTCTTGTAACTCATTTTAACCTTCCTCTTCAAAAAAAGATAACTGATATTTACATTAGAATATCATAAACTTAAACTTTTTACAATACCAAATGCAAAATTATTGGCAAATGCGGCACTTAAAAATATAAGAACATAAAATTTTAACACACTTTACATTAATTTTGCTTTTCATTTCACAAAAAATCGTGTATAATGTTTTTGATTATAACATTTTGAAAGGAGGCAGAAAAATGATACCGAAATGGAGCAGACTTGATAACGCCGCAAAGATCTATCCGTCGTCTTCCCAAAACACGAACACGCAGGTTTTTCGTTTCAGCTGTGAGCTTTATGAAGATATCGACGAAAAAATATTGCAAGAAGCTCTCGACGATACAATAACCGTCTTTCCTGCCTTCCAATATGTACTGAAAAGAGGCTTTTTCTGGTATTACCTCGAGGACACCAAGATCAGGCCCATAGTCAAAGAAGAACACAAATCCCCCTGCCGCCGTATTTATAAAAAGGGAGTGCGCTCTCTTTTATACGAGGTTACTTATTTCCAGAACACAATAAATTTTGAAGTCTATCACGTTCTGACAGACGGTATGGGTGCGCTTAATTTTCTTCGAATACTTGTAACAAAATATCTTTCAAAAAAGCACGGTATTCCCGAGCCTCACGTTGCTTACGATGCATCACATTCGCAGATGACCGGCGACAGCTTTTTAAAGCACTATGACGATCACGGCGAAGCCAAGAGAGAAAAAAGAGTTAATGCCTGCAAGCTTACAGGGGCAAAATATCCCGAAAACAAGCTTAAGGTTATTCTTGCTCAAATGTCGGTTTCGGCACTTCACGACCTTGCAAAAGACAAGGGAGTCAGCATTACCGTACTCCTTTGCGCTTGCCTTCTCAAGGCAATAAATGACGAAAACGGCGTAGGTCAGCGAAGAAGACCCGTTGTTCTTTCTGTTCCTGTTAATCTTCGCAACTATTTTGAATCGTCGTCTGCGAGGAATTTCTTTTACAGCATTACAACGTCCTATAAGTTCGACAATCTTATTTCTCCACCGCTCGATGACATCATTAAAAAAGTTAATGCGGATTTTGCCGAAAAGATAAATCTTGAAACGCTTACAGAGAATCTTAATTCCTACTGCGCTCTTGAAAACAATATCTTTATCCGTCTTGCCCCTCTCGTAATAAAGGATATCGTCTTGCGTGGAGCATATAAGAAGAATCAAAAAAAGATCAGCGCGATCTTCTCAAACGTCGGTCAGTTCAAAATGCCTGAAGAACTTTGCGACAAGATACGTTCCGCGCACTTCTGCGCGGGAACCGATCGAATGCAATTAAGTGTCGTTTCTTTTATGGACAGACTAATTATATCGTTCAGTTCGCCATTTGTTAACTCCGATATCGAAAGACGGTTCCTCCGTACTCTCACCTCGCTCGGCCTTGACGTAACGGTTTCGTCAAACGTCGCATCTGAAGCGTAAAAGGAAGTTATCATGAAACATTGTCCCAACTGCAATTTAGACGTTCGCACTTCGGGTAAGCTTTGCCCTCTCTGCCAATGTGAATTATCCGGCTCAGACGAGCGCGAAATATTTCCGTCCATACCATCGTATTACAAAAAGTTAGCCTTCTTTTTTAAGATATTCAATCTATCATCGATAGCTGCTGCAATTTTGGCAGTAATGCTCAATTTTATGCTTCCGTCGGACAGCTTTTGGTCTCTGTTTGTCGTTGTCGGGATATTTTGTATATGGGTATTCGTTGTATTTTCCATTAAGCGCAGATATAACGTAATCCGAACGATAACATTCTGCGGTATACTCGGCATTATATTCAGCTTTGTCTGGGACTATATGACCGTCTGGCACGGTTGGTCCGTTGCATACGTACTGCCGATAATGCCAACGGCATCAATGATTGCATGCTTTATTGTCGCTCTCTGTCTTAAAATTGCAGTAGGCGACTATATAATGTACCTCTTATTGTCCGGAGTCATAGGGCTTGCACCCATCATCTCACTATTATTCTTTGAAATTGATCCGACTCTTCCCTCCTACATCTGCGTTACGATATCAGCGATCTCGCTTGTTGCAATTCTGATATTCTTAGGCAAAAATCTTCTCAACGAGCTGCAAAAACGTCTTCACGTCTGATAATAATCAAAAAGGCCCGACTTTGTCGAGCCTTAGATATTTCATTTTTGCGAAAACAACAAGAATGCCAGTATCATAATTATTTCTTCTTCGCAACCGGAGCTCAGAAGCATTACGATAATTGCGCAAAGCAGCAGATCCTCACTGTCAATCTCCGCATTCTTCAGTAGCTTAATCATATCTTCAACCTTGTATTCGTCTTCTCTTGGCTTCGGATCGATATTTGCCGTACCATCATTTTTTAAATTGGCCCGTTTTGAATATATTATCGGGTCGAGGACAGATGAAGCGACGCCCAAGCGTTGCATGGTTGAGCGAGCTTTATCCGTACTCTTTTCGTCATTCGGAAAGGCAACGTCGCTTTCGTAATCGAATTCGCTCTCGCTTTCGCTTTGCATTGGGTATCTGGTGACAGTATCCTCTGTATAAAGATCGTCTTCACGGGTATATCTGATTGCTGTTCCGCCGTAATCGGGCGGAGGATTCATTACCGTTGGCGCGCTGTTATAGTTGCTGATTTGGCGCGGACTTTGTGTATAAACAGTCCTCTTTTGCGGTATGCTGTCATTTTTCGAGCTTTTATATACATTTCCGTGAGCGCTTCTTTGGCTCTTTTTAGCAGTTGTATCCACACCTCCCGTCGGACGTGGTGAATTGTATCTCGAATACATGCCACTCACCCCTTTTCGGAAAACATTTTGAGCAGAGTCATCATGGATATGATGTTATCTATCTTTTTGCGGCGCTTTTCGCCGAGGTAAGGGCGCAAAGCTTTCAAAAGTCGAACTCTGTCTTCATCATAGGCAAAGGAAGAAGGCAAGTTGGGCAGTGCCCGCCTCATCGTTTCGATATTTTCCTGCGAGTTTGCATTATCTCTCTGAAATTCTGCGTTATCACTTCTGCTATCTGCGTTTATATCCTTGCTGTTCATCATTCCCTGCGCAAGCTTCATAACGCCGCTTAACGCTTCCGGATTTTGCAGAACACTTTTTAACATATCGTTGATATCGCCGTTCATAAGATAACATCTCCCTTTCATATGAAAAATTCAGTGAATTATACCACGTCTGTTAAGATCGTTTATAACCTCGTTTACCTTATCTTCCCCAATAGTTGACAATGCTTTATTGATCTCATCGCAGCCCATTTTTGCAACTTTACGTCGAAGTATACCTACGTTTGCTGCCGCGCGCATCGTGCTTTTTTCGTCAGCACCGGTTTGTTTGCCCAGCTCTCTGATCAAAGATGAAAGGGTATTATCGTCAAGCGCATTGAGCTGATCTATAAGTTTTCTGTCAATTTTCATGTAAAAACCTCCGATTATTTGTTATTCATTTCATTATATGCTTCCAAACAAAAACTGTTACTTTAAATTACCATAACGGAGTAAAAACTGTGAATTCCAATATTTATACTATTATTGCTTTTTCAGATGCACACGGCAATAAATTCAATTTATGCGAAGCAATGGAAAAACACAAAAATTGCGACGCTTTTATTTACCTTGGCGACGGAGTATACGAATTCGACGAGCTTGCCGAAAAATACAATGTTCCTCACTATGCAGTACGCGGGAACGGCGATTTCTTTTGTGTGAATCCCACACCAATACTTGATTTTATCAACATCGGTCAAATGAAGATAATGCTCTGCCACGGCAACAATCTGAATGCGAAATATACGAATGACGAAATGATTAAAACCGCCGTGCTTCATAACGCCGATATGGTTCTTTACGGACACACTCACATTGCCGTTTCAAAGTATTTATCTGCAGACGAAGTCAAAAACGCGATGCCCTCATCGTCACGCGAAAAAGGTATCTATATCGTGAATCCCGGCAGCATCAGCTATCCGAGAGATGACAGAGCTTCCTATGCCGTTATTGATATCGTTGACGATAAAGCAAGCGTAAATATTGTCAGAATTTAATTTGCTTTTAAAACCCTCATTAATTTTATGAAAGGTAATTTGGAATAATGTCAGATACATTAAAAAAAGCAATACCCGATACGGTATCGCTTGATTTGGAAAATGCCGCATTGGTGATAATTGACCAGACACTGCTGCCGAACGAAACGGTTATGCTTTCATTAAAGTCTCAAAATGAGATCTGGGAAGCAATAAAATCGCTCCGCGTTCGCGGTGCACCCGCTATTGGTGTTGCTGCTGCTATTGGATATTATCTCGCGGCTCGTGAGCTCTCTTGCGGCGTTGAAAATGACATTTTAACCGACGGTTCAAATTATCTGATTAAACTGACAGAGGCAAAAGAATACCTTGCATCGTCGCGCCCCACAGCTGTCAACCTCTTTTGGGCGCTTGACAGAATGAACAGTGTGACATTAGATCATATTGGAAGCAAAATATCCGACGTTGTTGATGCGCTTTGCCGCGAAGCGATAAAGATACGTGATGAAGACATCTCATCATGTCGCGCCATGGGTGAATACGCCCTTTCGCTCATTAAAGACGGCGACACTATCCTTACTCACTGCAACGCAGGTCAGCTCGCCACCGTCAGATACGGAACCGCGCTCTCGCCTATCCATATCGGGCGCGAAAAAGGGATGAATTTCAAGGTCTTCTGCGACGAGACTCGTCCTCTTCTTCAAGGTGCACGCCTTTCGGCGTATGAGCTTGTATGTGATGGGGTCGACACCACTGTTATATGCGACAATATGGCGTCACAGGTAATGCGCAACGGCTGGATCGACGCGATATTCGTCGGTGCCGACCGCATTGCCGCTAACGGCGATGCCTGCAACAAGATCGGTACCTCAGGACTTGCAGTCCTTGCCGCTCACTACGGCGTTCCGTTTTACGTCATCGCTCCTCTTTCAACGATCGATTTCAACTGCGAAAGCGGTAAAGACGTACCGATCGAGCAACGAAACAGCAACGAGATCACCGAAATGTGGTACGAAAAGCCGATGGCTCCCAAAGGTGCAAAAGCATATAATCCTGCATTTGATTACGCTGAAAATGAGCTTATCACCGCTATAATTACCGATTACGGTATAGCGCGCGCGCCTTACACCGAATCACTTGCTGCACTCCGCGAAAACGCAAAGAACAAAAAGGATTGATTTTATGATTTTTAATATTAGTGATCAAATGGCCAAAGAATCAATAATTGAAATCGGTAAAAAGATGTACGAGAGGGGCTTTGTTGCATCGAATGACGGCAACATCAGTGTGAGAGTCTCCGACGGCATATGGATGACACCGACCGGAGTTTCGAAAGGATCCATGACTGAGGACATGCTTATAAAGCTCGATCTTGACGGAAATGTAATATCGGGCACGTATAAAAAATCGACCGAGACTCCGATGCATCTTCGCGTTTACAAGGAAGACGATTCGGTGGGAGCTGTTGTTCATGCTCACTCTCCCGCTGCTGTTGCTTTTGCAATTGCGCACCTGCCTCTTGATTGCACTGTATATCCCGAGGCTCTCGTAAATTTGGGAAACGTCCCCGTTACCGAATACGCTACCCCGGGCACGCTCGATGTTCCCGATTCGCTTGCTCCTTTCGTTAAACGCTCTTTCCATGCGGCACTTTTGGCAAATCACGGGCCCGTATGTTGGGGACGCGACATAACTGAAGCATGGTATCGCCTTGAGGCTCTTGAAGGCTTTGCAAAGATATCGCTCTATCTTCGTCAGCTTGGTGGCGGAGTGGCGTTGACAGACGAAGAGATAAAAAAGCTCGGCGTTGAAATCCCTAAGCAATAAAAAAGTTCGGCATCAGCCGAACTTTTTTGATTTTTATTCTATATCCTCAACAACCGTTTCGGGCGAGCTATCAAGCACGCTGGGATTCTTCAGAATTCTTGCCAGCTCCTTCATCGCATCGGCGTAATAATGTCCGTCGGTTATACGCTCGTCTGTAACTACTGTATAATCGATATATTTCTTCTTTACAACCGTGCCGTCATCGGCAAGCTCATTTTTGCGGTAGAGAGCGCCGAATGTGATGAATACCGGCACGTTACCGAAATTGTAAAGGTGATGATATATGGGCTGAATACCGAGAGACCCGAGATTAGAGATAAATATACTTGCATGGAAGGGCGAAGCTTTATGTATAATTTTAGGCATAATGCCGAAGTAGTCCATCGACTTCATAAGTCCGACAAATCCGCGCAAAAGTAATGTCGGAAGCTTAACGATAACGCGAGCTACGGTATCGAGTGCGGTGGTATCGCCTTCCTTACGCGCAACAGCAATCTCGTCCTGCATTTTTCTGTAAACATCGTAAATATTCTCTGACGGCAAAAAAGTGGGCTTGATAGCACTCTCCTGAGCGTTAAGCGACATTGTCTTCTTAACCATCATACTGAGAATAACTTCATCTCTTGAATAAATTCTCTGTCCGGCAATGAAGCGATTCAGACCAGGGTGGCTTGCAACA
>JAZSMZ010000088.1:0-10253 GCA_045536155.1 Eubacteriales bacterium | reverse complement strand
TACCGGCAAGCTCGATATGCTGCATGACCGCGGGAACAAATGCCTTGCCGTGGTCGGCGATGGCGTCTGCCTCGGTTTCGATAGCGTGGCAGAGGAAGCGGTCGATAAGTATGGGACGGTCGGGTGTTACGCCGATTGCGGCCGCCATATAGCGGCGAAGTGCGGTTTCGTCGTGAACGACCTCCATGCCGCGTCCGCCAAGTACATAGGAGGGACGGAGCATGAGCGGATAACCTATCTGCTCGGCGATAACGAGCGCCTCTTCAATGGTGGATGCCATTCCCGATTCGGGCATGGGAATGCCGATCTTCTCCATCATCATCTTGAACTGGTCGCGGTCCTCGGCCAAGTCGATCGATTCGGGACTTGTTCCGAGAATGCGGCAGCCCTGCTTTTCAAGCTCGCGCGCAAGATTAAGAGGAGTCTGACCGCCGAACTGGGTGATAATGCCGAGCGGCTTTTCGTGGCGGTAGATGGAGAGTACGTCTTCAACGGTAAGGGGCTCAAAATAGAGCTTGTCCGACGTGTCGTAGTCGGTGGAAACGGTTTCGGGATTGCAATTTACCATGATGGTGTCAAAGCCCATCTCGCGGAGCGCGAATGCGGCATGAACACAGCAGTAGTCAAATTCGATACCCTGTCCGATTCGGTTGGGGCCCGATCCGAGGATCATGACCTTCTTTCTGCCGTCGTCGGTCTTTTCCTTGGCAGGGAGATTGTAGGTGGAGAAATAGTACTCGGCGCCATTGTCAACACCGCTGACAGGTACGCCTTCCCAGGCCTCCTCAAGTCCGAGCGAGATGCGGTAGTTGCGGATCTCTTCTTCGGTAACACCGCGAAGCGATGCGATATAGCGGTCGGAAAATCCGTTTTTCTTTGCGGCAATGAACATTTCATCGGTCATTTCGCCCTCGCTGAGTGCCTTTTCTTCCTCAACGAGCTCTGCCATCTGCTCAATGAACCATCTCTTGATTCGTGTGATATTGCAAAGCTGATCGATATCGGCTCCCTTTCTCAGCGCCTCATACATGATGAACTGACGGCGGGAAGAGGGGGTGGAAAGCATGCGGATAAGCTCGTCGAGCGTGAGCTGATCGAGTCCGTATGCGTGACCGAGTCCGTATCTGCCCGATTCGAGCGAACGGATAGCCTTCTGGAAGGCTTCTTTATAGGTCTTACCTATCGACATTACCTCGCCGACAGCCTTCATCTGAGTGCCGAGCTTGTCCTCGGCGTTCTTGAATTTATCAAATGCCCAACGAGCGAACTTGATTACAACGTAGTCGCCCGAGGGAGTGTATTTGTCGAGTGTGCCGTCTCTCCAATAGGGGATCTCGTCGAGAGTGAGTCCTGCGGCGAGCATAGCCGAAACCATGGCGATCGGGAAGCCGGTTGCCTTGGATGCAAGAGCGGACGAGCGGGATGTACGGGGGTTGATCTCGATAATGATAACGCGGTCGCTTACGGGATCGTGTGCAAACTGCACGTTTGTGCCGCCGATAACGCCGATAGCCTCAACAATGGAAAATGCGTATTTCTTCAGACGGTTCTGAAGCTCTTCGGGTACGGTGAGCATGGGAGCGGCGCAAAATGAGTCGCCGGTGTGAACGCCCATCGGGTCGATGTTTTCGATAAAGCAGATGGCGATCATGTTGTTCTTCGCATCGCGTACCACCTCAACTTCAAGCTCTTCCCAGCCGATAACCGCCTCTTCAACGAGTACCTGACCGATCATACTTGCGGCGATCGCCTTTGCGGCGGCGCTCTTCATATCCTCGCAGTTGTAAACGATACCGCCGCCTGTGCCTCCCATTGTGTATGCGGGACGCAAAACGATCGGGTAGCCGAGCTCGGAGGCAATCTGCTCTGCCTCTTCAACGCTGTATGCGGGATAGGAGCGGGCCATCTCGATGCCGAGCGATTCCATAGTCTGCTTGAACTCGATTCTGTCCTCGCCGCGCTCGATAGCATCAAGCTGTACGCCGATGACCTCGACGCCGTACTTGTCGAGAACACCTGCATGAGCAAGCTCAAGCGACAAATTAAGTCCGGACTGACCGCCGAGATTGGGCAGCAACGCATCGGGGCGCTCCTTTTCTATAATTTCGGTAAGACGTTCAACGTTAAGCGGCTCGATATAGGTCACGTCGGCCATATCGGTGTCGGTCATAATGGTGGCAGGGTTAGAGTTTACGAGAATAATCTTATAACCCAACTTGCGCAATGCCTTGCACGCCTGGGTTCCCGAATAGTCAAATTCGCACGCCTGACCGATGATAATGGGGCCGGAGCCGATGATCAAAATTGAGTTGATGTCCGTTCTTTTCGGCATGATGTTCTCCTTGCATCCGCATTGTAAATCTATTTTTCAATACGGAAATAATTTATTTTTACAGTTATAGACATTATATCACAAAGTACAAAAATATTCAATAGTCGTCTGTGAATTATGTATTACAATGCATAGAAATATTTTATCGCGAAACTGTTTTTATTTGTAAATATTACACATCTTGCATTGACTTTTTCTTTTTGCTGTGTTATAATGTAGCACACGAACAAAGGGACGTGGCCAAGTCGGTTAAGGCACAAGACTTTGACTCTTGCATTCGCGCGTTCGAGTCGCGCCGTCCCTGCCACAAAAAACGCACTTTTGTCTACCGACAAAGGTGCGTTTTTTGAATGATGTTTGCCTTTGGCAAATGATGTTGGCTTCGCCGAGTGATGACGGCTTCGCCTAATGATGTGTGCCTGACGGCACATGAGGATGCGCGCTTCGCTTCATATTGCCAGCTGCAATGCTTCATTAAAGATACAAGGCTTCGCCTTGACTTATTTGCGATTTTGTGGCATAATGAAGTAAAGAAAGGCGGTGGCTGCAAATGGGAACAAAACTCATAGCCGATATTAGATTGTTCGAATCGGATGTACCCAATACAGATGGGAATCCTACTCCACATTACATAGGCAAAATATATCAATATGACCCCATGGAATGTTTGGATGTAATCCAACGTCTCCTGTTTCTTTTACGTCACCGTGGTTTCGGATTTGATGACTTTGATCACTTGTATTTGAATTTTACGCCGTGTATTCCTCACGGTGAGGTGCGTGATGTCAATCGTTACAATATCAGAGAATTTTCTTGGTATCATTATGTGGACATAGGTTGCGATGCACAGATTTTTAACCATTTATCGCTTGAAGAAAAAAACTTGTTCATTTTGGAGTCCGCCCAAAAAGCTTCGATACTAAAAGCACCGGAAGATCAATCGAAACTCTTTGAGGCCACTTTTGATGAGGTTATTCAAAACGGAGAGCAATTACTGTTACCATATAAGCAAAAAGATAATCAAAATTATATTGTGGAAATATTTACTCGTATTACCGATGAAGTGTCATTTATTCCCTTTATTCGAGTAACGGATAAAAATGGAGTATCACGAGCAGAAAAAGAGCTTCGCTCCTATGGGCGAGATGAATTTATTTGCCAAATAGGAACGATAACCATTGGAAAAACTTCTGTACGAATTGTTCCGCGAAAAAGCCACTATGCCGATTATTATGATTTAACACCTATAAAAATCGAGTGGTGAGTTGACCTTTTCTTCAGTTTTACCTCGATTTTTGACCTTTTCACTCGTTTAAGGCAACAAAAGCACACATTTGTCTGATAAGACAATGTGTGCTTTTTTTCAATATAATCCCTTCTTGATTTGATTTTAAAACTGTGCTATAATGTAAAAAAAGGCTATGACGGAGGGACGTGCGATGAAAAAAACGCTGTGTATCATACTGCTTGTTTTGCTGATTTTTGTATTGCCCTCATGTATCTCTGACGATATCCCGCCCGCAGTGCACCTTCACGAATACGGCGAATGGCAGACCGTTAAAAAGGTCAACTGCACCGAAGCCGGCGAAGAAGAACGGTTTTGCACATGCGGTGCAAAAGAGAGCCGCACCATTCCCCCTCTCGCCCACAGCGAGATCACATACGATGCCGTCGAGGTCGGCTGCACAAAATGGGGCGCCGCCGGCAACACGTATTGCACGGTCTGCTCTGCCCTTATCCGTTCTCAGGAGTTTATCCGCCCCGTCGGACATGATTTCGTCGATCAAAAATGTACGATTTGCGGCATCGAGCAGATCGATTATACCGATTTGAGCCTTTATGAATCAAACGAGGGTTATGCATTTTTCGAAAACGCCCAAAACGGTCAGGCGATGCGCAATCTCTACGATGAGATGAAAAAAGAGCTGACCGATTTTCACTCAAGCGATACCGATGCCCCCTATTACACTTACAACGACGAGCTTGGAGAGCTTTATCTCGCGGCGGCATTCGACTTTGTAAAACACAACCTCACGCTTGAAGAAGCGCAGACCGTCTACGCCCTCTTCAGAAAGGATCATCCCGCCTTTTACTGGATGTCCTATTGGCTGTATTGGGAAAACGGGACGATAATTGTAACCACCGTTGACGAATATGCAAAGGCATCCGACCGAAAGGAGCACAACAAGATACTGTACGAAGGTATCGCGCGCTACGCTCATCTGTCCGACGGCGAAAGCAGCAGCTATAACATCGCACTTGCCTATTACGATGCAATACTTGAAAGCAGCAGCTATGCATACGGCGAGTATGGAACATACGAGCTTGAACAGTGGTCGCACAGCGTGATGGGTGACTTCCTTTACGGCGAAATGGTATGCGAAGGATACGCAAAGCTGTTCCAAATGCTTTTGAATCTCAGCGGAATTGAAAACATATATGTCGTCGGCGAGGCAAACGGCAGCCATTGCTGGAACCTTGTCCGAATGGATGACGGTAACTGGTACTGGTTCGACCCCACCCGTGGCGATACCGAAGGTGAGCCGTATAAGTATTTTTGCACGACTGACACACTGCTTGCCACACACACCCCCACACCTCCCGGACAGCTCGGTCTGTATTTCAATTACGAGCTTCCACCGAGATCATCGGATAAATTTGAAAGCGACAGCTTTCCTGTGCTCGGTGAGGTGTTCAGCGCAAACGGATGCGATTATACTCTCGTGTCGTCAGATGCGGTTGCTCTTGCAGGCGAAATCGAGGGAGATATACCCGAGCGCATTGTATATTGCGGCAAGGTGTATACCGTTGCAAAAGGGTGATTATTGTTTTGTATTCGCAAAACGGGCTGTCGCGGGCGCCAGCCCTGCCAAAAATCCCACGCTTATGCGTGGCATTTTTACTTCTTCACTATTCACTTCTTGCTTTTCGTTTGTGCGAAAAGCTATTTTGCTTTTTTGAGTTGAAAAGTAATGGGTTTTATGGTACAATAAAGAAAAGAAAGGCGGCGATAATATGAAAAGACACCTCACTTTGACAAACGCGATATATTTCGTCCTTGTCAGCTTCATTTTCAACAGCTTTCTGCTTGTAAAAGCATCACCCTCTCTGCTCATCTTTATCATACCGCTTTTCATTGTGCTGAACATCATTCCAGGCTCAAGACCGAGCGGCACGAAAAGCCGGAAATTAAAAATATGCAATCACGGCACGGTAACGCTCTTCGTTTTCGCCCTCTCGCTTATTCCCTCTCTAGTCTGCCACGGAATATTGGCATATTGCCTTTTGCCTCACTCCTATCTTGATCTGATCTTCAGCGCGCTTTGGTGCATCGTCTTTTCGGCGATCTTTTTCTGGAACGGAATCATCTGCGTCTATCTGACATCGACGCAGATGGGCATAAAATGGCGGCTTTGGGGTGCTCTCTGCGGCATGATCCCGATAGTCAATCTGATAATTCTGGCAAAGATCGTAAATATCACATCCGAAGAGGTTGAATACGAGATAGAAAAGGAAGCAGTTATATACGATACCTCGCTTCGCGATATCTGCAAAACGAAATACCCCATCGTGCTCGTGCACGGAGTCTTTTTCAGAGACAGCAAGGTTTTCAACTATTGGGGCCGCATACCGAACACTCTCAAAGCCCACGGTGCGACCATTTTCTACGGTCAGCATCAGTCGGCGCTTACCGTTAAAGAAAGCGCGAGAGAGCTTTCCTATCGGATAAGGCTTATCGTCGAGCGGTCGGGATGCGAAAAGGTGAACATCATCGCTCATTCCAAGGGTGGACTTGATTGCCGCTACGCGATATCCGAATTCGGGCTTGCTCCCTACGTCGCATCGCTGACCACCGTCAACACTCCCCACCGAGGCTGTATATTTGCCGAAAAGCTGCTCTACGCCATACCCGACAGGATCAAAAACAAGGTCGCAAAGGCATATAACACCACCTTTATGGTGCTGGGCGACGAAACGCCCGACTTTTTGGCGGCCGTGCGTGATCTCACCGCAGAGGAGTGCATAAAGCGCAACGAATACCTCACCATGCCCGAGGGGATTTTCACACAGAGCATCGGCTCGGTCATGACACGCCCGCGCAAAGGACCCTTCCCCTTCAATCTCTCGCATCGCTACGTCAAAAACTATGACGGTGAAAACGATGGGCTCGTCGGCGAGCACTCATTCGAGTTCGGTGAAAAATACACCCTGCTCCGCACAGAAAGCGACCGCGGCATCTCCCACGGCGACATCATCGATCTCGGACGTGAAAACCTTAAAGATTTCGACGTGCGCGCCTTTTACACAAAGCTTGTAGGCGACCTGCGCGATAGGGGTCTGTGACATTGCCCTGTTATATCCGACCGTTAAAAAAGCAAAAATCGCTCTGTGCAGAGCGATTTTTTTATTATACCATTGATTTGTGCCCTATACGGCCAATTAATTGTTATTCTTTATTTGACGATCTCACTCCCGACTTTTTCGAAATAAAGCCGAGAATCGCAACGCCCAGCGCAGACAGAGCATCAACAATGATGTCCTTCATTGTGTCTGAAAGGGCGTCGATACCGTAAAGCGCCTCTCCCGATTCGGTGGTATGCTTTTGCATGTTAAGACCCAATACCGAATCGACCGAAAATTCATATATCTCCCACAGCGCTCCAACGGCGAGGGCAAAGCAAAATGCAAATACCGCCACAAAGAATGGGCTGAGATTTACCTTGACGTGCTGATCCTTGTTTAAAAGGTCGACCAGTATAAATCCGAGCGCACCCAGCATGGCACCCGAAAAGGCGTGAAGGATAGTATCCCAATATGGGATAAGATAATAAAAGTTGTGGATCTCGCCGAGATAGATGGCACAATAAAGGAAGAGAAAATACAGAATAATTATTGTATCAGGCACCACAACCTTAAATCTTTTTTCCAAAACAGAAGGCAGCACCATTACCACTGTGCCCAGCAGACATTGCACCAACATAAGCAGATAGTCCGCTTTAACTTTTTCATGCGCCTCTCCGACCACATGCTCGGCAGGCGCAATAAAAAAGCGGATTAGTGAATAGATAACCGACAGTACTAAACTGACAAACAGAATAAAGCCGATAATTTTTGCCGCTTTTGCGCGTCGGTCGGCAGCCGATGTCTTTGGCTTCGCGCTCCTTTGTTTCATCTTATCGATCTCCCGTATTAAAGCCAAATTTATTCTTCTATAAAATATTATGCCATTTTTCGACAAGGCGTTCAACACAAAAAGTTTAATTATTTATTATCAGAAAATGTCGGAACACAAACAAAAACAGCACCAACACCCATTCTTGAATGTCGGCACTGCTTTTTACCGCACATGGATGTCGCACAATATCTGAACTTCTATACACAAACAAAAACAGCATCGACACCTATTCTTAGGCGCCGACGCTTTTTACCGCGCATGGATGTCGTACAATATCTGAACTTCTATACACAAACAAAAACAGCACCAACACCCGTTCTTGGATGTCGGCACTGCCGACTGGAGCTGGTGATGCGACTCGAACGCACGACCTGCTGATTACGAATCAGCTGCACTACCGACTGTGCTACACCAGCATAAATTTACATTTATATACTTACAATTACAACGTGAATATTATATCATATAGTATAGAATTTGTCAACAATAAAAAGCTGACCGGAGAAGATAAATGAAAGGTTCACTAACCGATATCGGATATATAAAAGAGGTAATGGCGGCGCACGGCGTGGCGTTTCGCAAAGAATTCGGGCAAAACTTTTTGATCAATCCCGCGATTCCGCAAAAAATCGCTTCAAACGTCGAGGGCAATGTACTCGAAATAGGCCCGGGCATCGGATGCCTCACGCGCGAACTGTCCCTTCGCTGCGACAAGGTGCTCGCCGTCGAGATAGACACGGGACTTATCCCGATCCTCGCCGACACCCTCTCGGAATGCGAAAACGTCGAGGTAATCAACAACGACATCATGAAATGCGACCTGCCCACACTGCTTGCCGAAAAATTTAACGGTGAAGGCGTGTCGGTCTGCGCCAATCTGCCGTATAATATCACCACCCCGGTGCTCATGAAGCTCCTCGAACACGGAATTGCAAATCCCCCATTTGAAAGAATCGTCGTAATGGTGCAAAAGGAGGTTGCCGAAAGGCTGGTCGCTCCTGCGGGATCGCCCCTCTACGGCGCGGTGACGGCGTCGGCGTCGTATTATGCAAAAATCTGCCGTTTGTTCAACGTCGTTTCGGGAAATTTCATGCCCCGCCCCAAGGTTGATTCGGCGGTCATCTGCCTCGAGCCTTACAAAAAGCCGCCCGTTGACACACTTTCGAGCGAGTTTTTCTTCAAAACGGTGCGCGGAGCCTTTGCTCAACGCCGAAAAACGCTCGTAAATTCGCTCCAGACCGAATTTTCCCACCTATCAAAGGACGCTCTCGCCGATATAATCACACGTTGCGGATTTGATGCAAGCATCCGCGGCGAGAAGCTCTCAATCGAAGATTTTGCAAGATTATCAAATGAATTATTCATTTTTTGCGAAAAATCCAACTGATTTATATCATATTTAACACATTGTTCATTGAAATCGTGCAAGATTTATGATACAATATCTCATGTAAATTAAAAATATGAAATCCTTGAAAGGAGCAAACCATAAAATGACCAACAACAAGCACATCAATTCGTGGATCAATGAAATGGCCGAGCTCACCCAGCCCGATTCTATCGTATGGATCGACGGCAGCGAAGAGCAGACCGAGCTTTTGCGCAAGCGCGCCATGTCCACCGGCGAGATCATAAAGCTCAACCCCGACGTTCTTCCCAACTGCTATCTCCACCGCACCGCCGTCAACGACGTTGCACGTGTTGAGGACCGTACCTTCATCTGCACCTCGAAAAAAGAGGATGCCGGCAACATCAACCACTGGATGGATCCCAAGGAATGCTATGAAAAGCTCTCCAAGATCTACCGCGGCTCGATGAAGGGCAAGACCATGTACGTTATCCCCTATTCGATGGGTATCGTAGGCTCCGAGTTCGCTAAGATCGGTATCGAGCTTACCGACTCTATCTACGTTGTTCTTAATATGCTTATCATGACCCGCGCAGGCAAGGAAGTTATCGACGTTCTCGATACTCTCGGCGACAAGTTCGTTAAGGGTCTGCACGCCCGCGCTGACATCGACCCCGAGCACCGCTACATCTGCCACTTCCCCGAAGACGACACCATCTGGTCGGTCAACTCGGGCTACGGCGGAAACGTTCTTCTCGGCAAGAAGTGCTTCGCTCTCCGCATCGCATCCTATCAGGGACGCCGCGAGGGCTGGATGGCAGAGCACATGCTCATTTTGGGCATCGAATATCCCAACGGTGAAGTCAAATACATCACCGCCGCATTCCCCTCCGCTTGCGGAAAGACCAATCTCGCAATGCTCATTCCTCCGGAGATCTACCGCAACAAGGGATACAAGGTATGGACGGTCGGCGACGATATCGCATGGCTCCGCGTCGGCGAAGACGGACGTCTTTGGGCGATGAACCCCGAATACGGATTCTTCGGCGTTGCTCCCGGCACCAATGACAAATCCAACCCCAACGCGCTTGCAACCACAATGCGCGACACCATCTTTACTAACGTAGTTCACGATTACGAGCACAACACCGTTTGGTGGGAAGGTCTTGACAAGAATCCTCCCGAAAACGCGCTCGATTGGACCGGCAAGGCTTGGGACTACCGCAAGTACGACAAGAAGGACAAATCGACCTGCGGCGCACATCCCAACTCCCGCTTCACCGCGCTCGCAAAGAACTGCCCCTGCCCCTCAAGCGAATTCAACAATCCCAAGGGCGTTCCGGTATCCGCTATCATCTTCGGCGGACGCCGCGCAAAGACCGCTCCGTTGGTATATC
>JAZSMZ010000020.1:0-10280 GCA_045536155.1 Eubacteriales bacterium | reverse complement strand
TCACAGAACGACATGGCTACGATCCGACTTTAAGGACGAAGGCGGCAGACATAAGCCCTTCTTCAACAACTACAGACCTCAGTTCTATTTCAGAACTACTGACGTTACCGGCGTTATCAGCCTCCCCCAGGATGTTGAAATGTGCCGTCCCGGTGACAACGTTGATATGACTGTTGAACTCATCACCCCCATCGCTTGCGAGAAGGGTCTCCGCTTCGCTATTCGTGAAGGCGGCAGAACTGTTGGTTCCGGCGTTGTTATCGATATTCTTGACTAATTAAAGGTCTCAGTTTGGGATGGGCGGCTTTACCGTCCATCCCATTTTGTTTTTAATATTGCAACTGTCATTTAAGTCATTTCTACCACTTTGAAATGATTTTTCGAGCTTATATCTTTGGGGATTGGTGTAATTCCATACCGGCGGTCAAAGTCCGCGAGTCGAGATAACGTATCCGACAGAAAGGGTGAGATTCCCTTACCGACGGTCATAGTCCGGATGAGAAAAGATAATGGTTTTTCGCGCCTTTGCATACCGTGCCGAATTCCGTTACCCCATTTTGTATTCAATTTGGAGGTAAAAGATTTGAATAAGCTGAATAAAAAATTCGATTCAAGACGTATGGTGATGCTGGCAGTTTTCTGCGCCATCGCATTCGCCACAATGTTCGTTCTGCGCATCAAGGTGAACTTTTTGACCTTTGATGCAAAGGACACCGTAATACTTATCGCCGCAATGCTTTTTGGCCCCTCCGCGGGCGTTATAATATCGCTGATCGTTGCCACACTTGAAATGATTACCGTCAGCGATACTGGCATTTACGGTTTTATTATGAATTTCGTTTCGTCCGCCGTATTTTCGGTGGTGGCGTCGGTTATATACAGACGCGCAAAAAATATGCTGTCCGCCGTTTTGGGACTCGTTTGCGGAGTGCTCTCGGTAACGTCGGTCATGATGCTGCTCAATCTGCTCATCGTGCCCCTCTACACCCCCGGTGTTGATGCCAACGCCGTTGCGGGGATGATACCCACGCTCCTGCTTCCCTTCAACCTCACCAAAGCATCGCTCAATGCCGCTCTCGTTGCCGCGCTCTATAAGCCGGTATCAAGCGCTCTCAAGAAGGCTCGCTTTATCGAGGGTAAGGATTCGGGCGAATACAAGCTTCGCGGCAAGAGCCTTGTCTTTTTAATCGTTTCGGTTCTTGTTGTCATCGCCTGCCTTTTGGTTTTGTTCCTCGTTTTGGACGGCAGCTTTTCGCTCTTTCGCGAAATAGGCAAATAAATTTGCAATTTTTCTAAAAAATTAACAAATATCTATTGATATATCACCGCGAGTGTGATATAATCGTGACAGTTTATATCTTATCAAGAGAGGCGGAGGGACTGGCCCTGTGAAGCCCGGCAACCTACCTGATTTTATCAAGGAAAGGTGCTAATTCCCGAGAGATGAGAGCTTGACCTTGTCAAGTTGCACTTGCAACAAGGAAATAGAAATTTCAGACCCTCGGTTAAAAAATTAATCGCGGGTCTTTTTGTTTATACAGACCCGAATCCAAAAAAGGAGACACAAAAAAATGAGCATGAGAAAACTTTTCACATCCGAATCTGTTACCGAAGGACATCCCGACAAAATATGCGACCAGATTTCCGACGGTATTCTTGACGAATTACTCAAGCAGGACAAAATGTCCCGCGTTGCCTGCGAGGTTACCACTACCACCGGTATCATCTACATAATGGGTGAGATCACCACCAACGCATACGTTGACTTCCAGTCCACCGCACGAAACATAGTAAACGAGATCGGCTACAACAATTCCGCATACGGCTTTGACTGCAACACCTGCGCAGTTCTCAATTCCATTCATGAGCAGTCGCCCGACATCGCTCTCGGTGTTGACCTCGCTCTTGAGGCAAAGAAGGGCACTCTCACCGACAAATACGACATCGGTGCAGGAGATCAGGGTATGATGTTCGGCTATGCATGCGACGAAACTCCCGAGCTTATGCCCCTTCCCATCTCGCTCGCTCACAAGCTTGCTAAACGTCTTACCGACGTAAGAAAGAACGGCACTCTGTCCTACCTCCGTCCCGACGGAAAGACTCAGGTTACCATTGAATATGACGGCAATACTCCCGTAAGAGTTGATACCGTTGTCGTTTCCACTCAGCATGATGCTGACGTTGAGCTCGAGACCATCCGTGCCGACCTCATCGAGCACGTTATCAAGCCCATAATCGATCCTTCCCTTCTCGATGACAGCACCAAGATCTTCGTAAATCCCACCGGACGCTTCGTTGTAGGCGGACCTATGGGCGACTCCGGTCTTACCGGCCGCAAGATCATCGTTGACACCTACGGCGGATACTCCCGTCACGGCGGCGGCGCTTTCTCCGGTAAAGACCCGACAAAGGTTGACCGTACTGCCGCTTATGCTGCACGTTACCTTGCAAAGAACGTTGTTAAGGCAGGTCTCGCATCGCAGTGCGAAATCCAGCTTGCTTACGCTATCGGCGTAGCTCATCCCGTATCGGTACTCGTCGAGACCTTCGGCACCGCCAAGGTTGCAGAGGACAAGATCGCCGAGATGATCAAGAACGACGTTGACCTTCGTCCTGCCGCAATCATCGACCGCTTTGACCTGCGCCGTCCGATCTACCGTCAGATCGCCGCATACGGTCACATGGGCCGCGAAGAGCTCAATATTCCGTGGGAAGCAACCGATCTGGCTGCAAAATGGAACGCATAATTTAATAAAATTAACACATCTCACCTCCGCTTCGTATACTAATATCAGCGGAGGCGAATGTGTTTGTTATAGAAATTATAATTTCAGCTGTTTTAGTATATATTTTTCACATCATTTTTTACGATTTATTTTTCAGAGGACGTAAATGACCCCATTTAACGGCGAAATGTTCGATCAGTCTGAGTCGCGCGACGAGCTGATTGCGATAGAAGGAATAATTGAACACGTTATTTATCAAAACGAAGAGAACGGGTACTCGGTTTGCGAGCTTTCTGTCAACGACGAAGAGCTCATTACGATCGTGGGTACCCTTCCCTACGTTGCGGCAGGCGAGACCATCAAGGCGCTCGGCAAATGGGACGTTCATCCTTCCTTTGGACGTCAGTTCAAGATCGACAGCTTCGAAAAGCAGCTTCCCGACAATGAGACTGCGATACTTAAATATCTGTCCTCGCGTGCTGTCAAGGGAATAGGCCCTGCAACCGCGCAAAAGATCGTTGAACGGTTCGGCGACGAAACATTTGACGTCATGGAAAACCATCCCGAGTGGCTTGCAGACGTACCGGGCATTACCCGCAAAAAGGCTGAGGAGATCGGCAACGATTTCCGCCGCCAGTTCGGTGTGCGAAGCGTTATGATGTTCTGCCGCGATTTCTTCGGTCCTGCCACTGCTGTCAAGGTATATAAAAAATGGGGCGGTTCGGCCGTTGAGGTTATAAAGGAAAACCCCTACGCCCTTTGCGAAGAAATATACGGCATCGGCTTTGAGCGAGCCGACAGAATTGCCACATCGCTCGGATTTGATCCCGATTCCCTCTACCGTGTCAAGGCGGCACTCAAATACATACTTTCCTACAATGCCACAACGAACGGGCATTGCTATATACCGAAATCAAAGCTCATTGAGCTTGCCGTCGAGATGCTTGAGATCTCGAGTGACAAGGCAAACGATGCCTTTGACGAGCTTTGCTCGTCCGACGGAGTAAAATCGGTAAAGCGCGGCTCGGAATACGACGTTTATCTGAAAAACTACTACGATGCTGAGCTTTACAGCGCGCGCAAGCTTGATCTTCTCGACAAGCTCTGCCCCAAGCTCGACATGACCGATATCGAGCGATACATACAGATCATCGAATCGGAAAACGGCATCACCTACGCGGCCATGCAGAAAAAAGCGATCGTCAGCGCGCTGTCAAGCGGCGTTATGGTGCTGACAGGCGGTCCCGGTACGGGAAAAACCACGGTCATACGCGCAGTTATGAGCGTTTTTGACCGATTGGGTATTGAAATTGCTCTTGCCGCACCCACGGGACGAGCCGCAAAGCGTATGTCCGAGGCAACAACGCGCGAGGCCAAGACTATCCACCGCCTTTTGGAGATGGATTTTTCATCCGGCGACGAGCCCCGATTCAACCGCAACGAAAACAACGTGCTTGAAGAGGACGTTATAATCATAGACGAAAGCTCGATGGTCGATATTTCGCTTATGTCCTCCCTGCTCAAGGCCATAAAGCCGGGCGCGCGTCTTATACTTATCGGTGACTCCGATCAGCTTCCCTCGGTCGGTGCAGGCAACGTACTGCGCGATATTATCGCTTCCGAGCGATTTGTAACGGTCACCCTGCGCGAGATTTTCAGACAGGCCGGCGAAAGCATGATCGTTACAAATGCACACGCGATAAATACGGGCGAGCTTCCATACCTTGATAAAAAAGACGGTGATTTCTTCTTTTTACCCCGCGAAAACGACCGTGATATTGCGAACACGGTGGCAAATCTCTACATCAACCGTCTGCCGAAAACCTATGGCGAAAACATTCGCTCGGGTATACAGATAATCACCCCCTCCCGTAAGGGCGAGGCGGGCACGGTTATGCTCAATTCCCTGCTCCAGAGTGCGATAAATCCGCCCTCTCCGAAAAAACGGGAGAAAAAGGTGCGCGAAACCACCTTCCGCGAGGGCGACCGCGTTATGCAGATAAAGAACAATTACGATATCGAATGGCAGCGCGGCGACAGCGCGGGAGTGGGCATTTTCAACGGCGATATCGGCACGATCCTTTCCATAGACAATGACCGCGAGATCATGACGCTCAGCTTCGATGACCGTCTCTGCGACTACGATTTTGCCAATCTCGACGAGCTTGAGCTGTCATACGCCATCACCGTACACAAAAGTCAGGGCAGCGAATACCCCTACGTTATCATTCCGATGTACTCCTTTGCCCCCCAGCTAATGACGAGAAATCTTCTCTATACCGCCGTCACCCGCGCACAGCAGATGGTAGTCATGGTTGGCCGCAAGGATGTTGTGGCGCAAATGGTAGTCAACAACCGCAGAGTAAAACGATATTCGGCGCTTGCAGACCTGCTTCGTGCCACCGACAGCTGAATCTTATGCCGATAAAGCTGTTTTTCAAGCTGCGCGATTTCCTCTATTTCGGCGAGTGCGCGGTATGCAAGATACGTCTTGATGACGCCAAAGGCGATTGCCTTTGCTCCCATTGCCGCGAAAAATGGGACAACGAAAAGAAAAATGCCGATTTGGGCAGAAAATTCATACCTGCGGCACCTTTGAGTTCTCTCAGCTTCCTTTCACTCTATCTGACTCATGAGCAAAATATTGCGCGTGATCTTATCCTTTCGCAAAAGGAATACGATTCGCCTGCCGTAAACCGCTTTTTGGCACGTGAAATATCGAAATCCTTGATAAAAAATATGGCAGACATGGGCAGTGATACCGTAGTCTGCTCGGTTGTGCGATCGAAGGCAAATGTCGTGAACAAGGGATTCAATCAGGCAGAAAGTCTCGGCCGATGCGTTGCAAAAGAGCTGTCGCTTCGGTACGTCGATGCGTTAAAATACGTCGGCGACAACACCGTTCAGCACGGTCTTTCTCCCGATGAGCGATGGGAAAATGCCGCTCGTTCATACGAAATCAACGAGCGCGCAATAAGTGACGTGTCATGCAGAAAAGTCATAATAGTCGACGATGTTTACACGACGGGTGCAACGTTGAGCTCGTGTGCGGCAATCCTCAAAAAGTATGGCGCCCGAAGCGTTGACGGAGCCGTAGTTGCTATATCGTATCCCAATGTTTTTGATGAAAAAGTGGGTTATTCCGTTAAAAACGAACCGTTATTTTACTGATAAATATACCAACAAAAGATGAGGTGTTTTAAAATGGCAAGAGATATTGCAATAGATATCGGTGCCGATACCGTGCGAATCGCCGAAAAGGTGCGTGGAATCGTACTTTCGGAAGCGGCGGTCATGGCTCTTGACGAGGACGGAAGCGTTGTACGCATCGGAAACGAGGCGCAGCGTCTTCTCGCGCTCTCTCCCGGCAATATCACCGCGCTTTACCCCTTCAAAGAGGGGCTGACGAAGCACCGCGAGCAGGCATCTGTTTTCCTTGATACAGTTATCCGCCGCGTGGTTAACCGCTCTCTTATAAAGCCCGATGCCATCGTCTGCCTCCATGCAAACGCTCATGGTGCATCGGCTGTCTGCGATCTTTTATCACGCGCTCCGATAAAACACGTTTACGTGGTAGAAAGTCCTTTTGCGGCAGCTGCAGGCTTTGGCTGCGACGTCTTTTTGCCGAAAAGCCACCTCGTCGTCGATATCGGCGAAATGCACTGCGATATCGCTCTCATCTCGCTCGGATCTGTCGTTACCGCCCGCAATTCGAAGATCTCGGGACACGCGTTCGACCGCGCGATATACGATTTTGTAAAGAAAAGCTACGGACTTAAGATCTCGCAAAAAACCGCTGAAAAGATAAAGCTGGCTGTCGGAACGGTATGCCAGGGTGTAGATATGCCCGACATCACCTTCACGGGACGCACCGTCGGCGACGGCAAGACGAGCGAGATCACGATAAACGGCATCGAAACGGCTGACTCCCTTCGCCGCGATGCCAAAGCGCTCGCAAACGAAATAGCCGATTTTATCGCTGAGATTCCGATCGAGCACATGACCGATGTCAAATCTGGCGGAGTGATCCTCTGCGGCGGAGCAAGCAAGCTCATGGGACTTGATATGTACCTCGGTGAGCAGTTGAATCTCCCTGTCAGAGTTGCGCCCGACTGTGAAAGCACTGTTGTTCTGGGCGCGGCAAAGCTTCTTGAATATATCGACGAGATGCCGCTGAACACCTTCAACATTTCCCGTCCCCGCGACAGCAAAAATTTGTTTTAACGTAAGATTTGGCAGACAGATGTTTCCCATCTGTCTGCTCTTTTTTTATAATATTTCGATAATTGGTTCGGTTTGCTCTTTTTTGCAAAAATTAATGCAAAAAAGAGCAATAAATCTTTTTTTATTAACAATAAATTGCTTTACAAAACAGATTAATGGTGCTATAATAGTTTGTATCATGGATTAAAAGGGATTTTTGCGCCCTTTTGGAATTACAACAAAGTTTCAATATACAGGAGGCTATCCAACAATGGCAAGAAAAATGAAAACAATGGACGGTAATAATGCCGCCGCTCACGTTTCCTATGCCTTTACAGAAGTTGCTGCTATCTACCCGATAACTCCTTCTTCCGTTATGGCTGAGGTTACAGACGCATGGTCTGCAAACGGACTGAAAAACATCTTCGGTCAGCAGGTCAACGTAGTTGAGATGCAGAGTGAAGCAGGTGCTGCAGGTGCAGTTCACGGCTCTCTCGCTGCAGGTGCTCTTACTACCACCTACACCGCATCCCAGGGTCTGCTCCTCATGATCCCCAATATGTACAAGATCGCCGGCGAGCTTCTCCCCTGCGTAATTCACTGCTCCGCACGTGCACTCGCTTCTCACGCACTCTCCATCTTCGGTGACCATTCCGACGTTATGGCATGCCGTCAGACCGGTTTTGCTATGCTCTGCTCCGGTAACCCTCAGGAAGTTATGGACCTCGGTGCAGTTGCTCACCTTTCGACCATCAAGGGCCGCGTTCCCTTCCTCCACTTCTTTGACGGTTTCCGTACCTCTCACGAGATCCAGAAGATCGAACAGTGGGATTACGAAGATCTCGCAGAAATGGTTGATATGGATGCTATCAAGGCATTCAGAGAGCGTGCCCTCAATCCCGAGCACCCCATTCTCCGCGGTACCGCTCAGAACCCCGACATCTTCTTCCAGGCACGCGAAGCCTGCAACATTTACTACAATGCTATTCCCGCAGTTGTTGAAGATTATATGAACAAGGTTAATGCCAAGATCGGCACTAACTACCAGCTCTTCAACTACTATGGCGCTCCCGATGCTGAAAAGGTTATCATCGCTATGGGTTCCGTTTGCGACACCGCAGAGGAAACCGTTGATTACCTCACCTCAAAGGGTGAAAAGGTTGGTCTTTTAAAGGTTCGTCTTTACAGACCCTTCTCCATCAAGCACTTCCTCGGCGCTCTTCCCGAAACCGTTAAGTCCATCGCTGTTATGGACCGCACCAAAGAGCCCGGCGCTATCGGCGAGCCCCTCTACCTCGACGTTTGCAACGCTATCCGCGGCACCAAGTTTGATGCTTGCACAGTAGTTGGCGGACGCTACGGTCTCGGCTCCAAGGACACCACTCCTGCCGACATCATCGCCGTTTACCGCAACCTCGATGCTGAAAAGCCCATGAACGGCTTTACCGTATCGATCAACGATGATGTTACCAACCTCTCCCTCCCCGTAGGCGAGAATCCCGACACTGTTCCTGCCGGAACCGTATCCTGCAAGTTCTGGGGTATCGGTGCTGACGGTACCGTCGGTGCTAACAAGAACTCCATCAAGATCATCGGCGACCACACCGATAAGTACGCTCAGGCATACTTCGCATACGACTCCAAGAAGTCGGGCGGTCTTACCATCTCCCACCTCCGTTTCGGTGACAAGCCCATCCGCTCCACCTACTATGTATCCAAGGCTGACTTCGTCGGATGCCACAACATCGCTTATATCGACAAGTACGATATGACCCGCGATATCAAAGAGGGCGGTACCTTCCTTCTCAACACCGGCTGGTCGTTCGACGAGCTCAACGAGCGTCTCCCCGCTTCCATCAAGCGCGACCTCGCTACAAAGAAGGTTAAGTTCTATACCATCGACGGTGTTGCCATTGCCCGCGAGCTCGGTCTCGGCAACAAGTTCTCCATGGTTCTCCAGTCCGCATTCTTCAAGCTTGCCAACATCATCCCGATCGATGACGCTGTCAAGTATATGAAGGAAGCTGTTGTTAAGTCCTTCGGCAAGAAGGGTCCGGAAATCGTTGCTATGAACCAGTCCGCTATCGATCGCGGTATCGAATCTCTCGTTGAGATCGCAGTTCCCGCTGATTGGGCAAATGCTGTTGACGCTGCTGCTGAAAAGAAGTGCGATTGCTGCTGCGACTGCAAGGACGATATGCTCCACAAGTTCGAAAAGAACATTCTCGCTCCCGTTAACGCTCAGAAGGGTGACGATCTTCCCGTTTCTACCTTCGTTGAATATGCCGACGGTACCTTCCCGCAGGGTCTCGCAGCATTTGAAAAGCGCGGTATCGCAGTTGATGTTCCTTCGTGGATCCCCGAAAACTGCATCCAGTGTAACTTCTGCTCCTATGTATGTCCTCACGCTGTAATTCGTCCCATCACCGTTAAGGAAGGCGACGAAGTACCCGAAGGCGTTAAGCTCACCGATATGACCGGTATGCCCGGCTACAAGTTCGGTATCGTTGTATCCGCTCTTGACTGTACCGGATGCGGCTCCTGCGCTAACGTATGTCCCGGCAAGAAGGGCAACAAGGCTCTTACCATGAAGCCCCTCGACGAGACCATGGCAGATCAGAAGTACTTCGATCTCGCATACAAGTTCACCGACGACAAGGACGTTCTCGCTAAGTTCAAGCCCGAAACCGTTAAGGGTTCGCAGTTCAAGCAGCCCCTCCTCGAGTTCTCCGGCGCATGCCCCGGCTGCGGCGAAACTCCTTACGCTAAGCTCATCACTCAGCTCTTCGGCGACCGCATGATCATCGCCAACGCTACCGGATGTTCTTCCATCTGGGGCGGATCCGCACCTTCCACTCCCTACACCACCAACAAAGAGGGCAAGGGTCCCGCTTGGGCAAACTCCCTGTTCGAAGACAACGCCGAATTCGGCTTTGGCATGAATTTGGCTACCACGCAGCGTCGTGAAAAGCTGAAGGATGTTATCGTGAAGCTGATCGCGTTCGATTGGGTTACCGCTGACATCAAGGCTGCCGGTGCTGAATGGCTTAACGGCATGAATGATGCCGAAGCCTCCAAGGCTGCTTCCGCCAAGCTGATCGCTGCCTGCGAAGACGGCATTGACATTGGCGAAGGCAAGAAGTGCGATTGCGAAGCCTGCACGCTGGCTCGCGAAGTACTGGAGAGCAAGGACCAGCTCGTTAAGAAGTCCGTATGGATCTTCGGTGGCGACGGTTGGGCTTATGACATCGGATACGGCGGATTGGATCACGTTCTGGCCCAGGACGAGGATGTTAACATCCTGGTTATGGATACCGAAGTATACTCCAATACCGGCGGTCAGTCCTCCAA
>JAZSMZ010000127.1:0-4294 GCA_045536155.1 Eubacteriales bacterium | reverse complement strand
GATGTTCGTGACCGAATGGCATCTTGCCCTGACTGCCGTTGTCATCACGATGGTCGGTATGGTGATTTTGATGCTTATTATGGGACGCTCGCAGAAATACTTCAAGCAGCGGCAGGTCAGCCTTGGCGCGCTGAACGGGTACGTTGAGGAAATGTATTCGGGACACGACGTGGTTCGTATCTCCAGAGCCGAGAAGAAGGTACTGACCCGATTCGGTAAGCTTAACAAAGACGTTTATGACGCAAACTGGAAATCTCAATTTCTGTCGGGCATGATGCAGCCTCTGATGAACGTCATCGGCAATCTTTCCTACGTTGCCGTGTGTGTGATCGGTGCGGCGCTTGCCATAAACGGAACCATCAAATTCGGCGTCATTATTTCCTTTATTTTGTACGTTCGTCTCTTTACCGCTCCCTTGACGCAGATCGCGCAGGGAATGACCAATTTACAGACGGCTACCGCAGGTGCAGGACGCATCTTTGAGTTCATGGAAGCCGAGGAGCTGGAGGATGAAAGCGGTAAGCCCAAGCACGAAACCGAGGAAACAAAGGGAGCTGTCGTATTCGATCACGTTCGCTTTGCCTATCCTGAAAATCCCGATAAGGTCATTATCAAGGACTTCTCGGCCAAGGTGACTCCCGGACAAAAGGTTGCTATTGTCGGCCCCACGGGTGCGGGCAAGACCACGATGGTAAATCTCTTGATGCGTTTCTTTGAGATCAACGGCGGAAGCATCACGGTTGACGGCACGCCCATTCACGATATTCGCCGCGAGGACGTTCACGATATGTTCGGTATGGTATTGCAGGACACTTGGCTCTTTGAAGGAACGGTTCGTGAAAATCTTGCCTACAATATGACGGAGATCACCGACGAGGATATTATGCGCGTCGCTAAGGTCTGCGGAATCGACAAATTTATTCGTTCTTTGCCGCAGGGGCTTGACACGGTGCTGACCGAGGGAACAACTATCTCGGCAGGACAAAAGCAGCTTCTTACCATTGCCCGTGCGATGCTTCAGGATGCGCCTATGCTGATCCTTGACGAAGCGACTTCATCAGTAGATACGAGAACAGAGGTCATTATTCAAAGAGCGATGGATGAGCTGACAAAAGGAAGAACCAGCTTTGTTATCGCGCACCGTCTTTCCACTATCCGAAACGCCGACTTAATCCTTGTCATGAAGGACGGTGACGTGATAGAAAGCGGAGATCACGAAGAGCTTATGAAACAAGAAGGCTTCTACTATCAGCTTTATCAGAGTCAGTTTGACGTAGAAGAACAGGACGTATAAATTACAATAAATAAAGAAATGGAGATAAACTTATGAAAATTGCAGTAACTTATGATAACGGACAGATCTTTCATCACTTCGGACATACCGAGCAGTTTAAGATCTACACGGTAGAGGACGGTAAGATCGTTTCTTCCGAGGTAGTGGATACGAACGGAAACGGTCACGGTGCACTTGCGGGATTTCTCTCGGAGCAAAACATATCGATACTGATCTGCGGCGGGATTGGCGGCGGTGCTCAGATGGCTCTCGCAAATGCAGGCATTCAGCTTTTCGGCGGAGTTATCGGTTCTTGCGACGATGCGGTTAACGCTTTGCTTGCAAATAACTTAAACTTCAACCCGGAGGTTAGATGCGATCACCATGACCACGAACATGGTGAAGAAGGACACACCTGCGGTAGTCACGGCTGCGGATCGCATAATTGCGGTTAAAAAAGAGACGGTTTATAAATATAGGTTATAATTATATAACGATATCGGTAACGTTCATTTAAAAAATGTTCTTTTTGAATGCAACACAGAAAGTTATTACTTGAAAAAGTTGAATGTTTATGAAAAAAGCTCTTTTGTGAGCAAAAAATATTAAAAAAGTTAATTTTGAGGAGAAAAGAAAAATGGAATGGCTGAAAAACACTATGGATATGATTATTGAATGGGCGACAAGCATTGGATTGAAGCTGCTGATCGCATTGATACTTATGTATGTCTCATTTAAAATCATTAATTGGTTTGCGAAGAAGATCGTAAAGAATGGCGAAAAAAAGGGTCTTGATAAAACTATTGTAAAAACTCTTTCGTATCTTGTAAAGATCGGAGGAAAGGTGATCGTAACTGTTTGCCTTGTTGGATATGTCGGTATTGATACAAGTGCGATAACAGCGTTGATTGCTTCTCTCGGTGTTTGCATCGGATTGGCAGTAAATGGAGCAGTGTCCAACATTGCGGGCGGAGTTTTGATCCTTGTTACAAGACCCTTTAGAGTGGATGACTTTATTGAGGCTCAGGGAATTTCCGGTACCGTTACAGATATTTATTTGGTAAGTACCAAGATCGTTACCGGTGATAACAAAGTGGTCCACATTCCTAACGGATCGCTCATCAACGGGAATATAATCAACTATTCAGAGAAGGAACTTCGACGTGTTGACTTTAACTTTTCCATTGCATATAATGCAGACTTTAATAAGGCTAAGTCAGTTATCGAAGAGGTACTCAAATCTCACGAGCTCGTACTTGACGATCCTGCTCCATTAGTTAGAATGAGTAAGCACGCATCTTCGTCAATCGATATCGTAGCACGTGCGTGGGTAAAGTCCAACGATTATTGGACGGTTAATTTTGATGTTTTGGAAAGCGTCAAAGCGGAATTTGATAAAAATAATATTGAGATCCCCTTCGATCAGCTTGACGTACATGTGAAACAGAGCTAAATTCTATTTTCATGGTAACCACGGATGTGGCAATTAAAGGAGAATGCGTTGAAAAATCAATATCAAGATAAGGATACACTGTTTGATGATTTGGATGAGGCGGTGCTTCCAACCGCGCTTGCCACTATACCAAGTAGTGTGATGAATGCGCTCTATCATCAGACGAAGAAAATGATGGGCAGAATAGTGGATTACAAGGAACTTCGAATGATCTATGCCTGTGCGATGAAGGAGATCAAAACGAAATTTGACATATTGAACACAGAGTTCAATCTCCAATACCATCGTAACCCGATCAATTCCATTCAAACGCGCCTCAAAAGCACGGCAAGTATTGTAGAGAAGCTTGCAAAATTACATCAATCTGTGGACATTGAACATATTGATGAGCATATACACGACATTGCCGGTGTCAGAGTCATTTGTTCCTATATCGACGACGTTTATTTAGTTGCCGAAGCCCTTTTGAAGCAGGACGATATTACGCTCGTTACACGAAAGGATTATATTGCAAATCCAAAGGAAAATGGGTATAGGAGCTTACATCTGATCGTAAAGGTTCCCGTGTTCCTTTCGGAGCGACGCTTGGAGATGGAGGTGGAAGTTCAGCTGCGAACCATAGCTATGGATTTTTGGGCAAGTCTTGAGCATCAGCTTCATTATAAAACCGATTTTGACGGTAAGGACGAGCTTGTAGACGAGCTTCGCAGGTGCGCCGAAACTATCGGCCAAACCGACAACGATATGATGAAGATTCGTTCGAAAATGGAAACCCTTGTTGATGTTCCAAGCGAGGATGAGATCTTGTTTGAGAGGATCAGAAAGCTCGATACGCCTATCGAGTAAAATATATTTGGCTCACAAACAATCTGTCTGTGAGCCTTTTTGAAATATTATTGCAAAGCGAAATAAAAACTTCGGTGTCGAATAAGTACAATACTGTGGCTTCGGCAATTAAAAATCTTGATACTCTCGGAATCCTTGAAAAAAGCAAAGGAGAGTCAAGAGGCAAAACATTTGCATATACACCTTATCTTAATAAGGGAACAAGAGTAACTTTTGTGTTTTTCATGTCTGACTCCAAAATAAAAATAGAGCCTCGGCTATTGCTAAACAATAACCCAAGCTCACCCCGACACCTAATCCGGCATTACGGTACTACGGTACACAGCCTCCGGTGACGTATTAAATTGGCCCCGATTTGACCGCCAAAAGCAGCCAAACCGTCAATTTTGGTCGGAGTGACAGGAATCGAACCTGCGCCATCTTGGTCCCAAACCAAGCGCCTTACCATTAGGCAACACCCCGAAATTTATTCAATTTTTTCTCAACTATGGTCAAACCTGTGGTCAAGCCGCTATTTTCTTCGCCGCTCGATCACGATTTGCTCGCGTTTCCGCCGTTTTTCGCCCGATTGCTCGCTTTTTTGAAAACCGCAACCGAAAACCACTGCATGCTCCCAAACCAAGCGCCTTACCATTAGGCAACACCCCGATATAAAATATTCAATTGTGGTCAAAACTGTGGTCAGCTTTCTTTTTCCACGTTTAACTCACCCGAAAACGGGA
>JAZSMZ010000129.1:0-10560 GCA_045536155.1 Eubacteriales bacterium | reverse complement strand
CAGACCGGTGTTAAAACCATTTTCACCGATGCTTCGGTTAAGGAAACTCTTGCGGATAACAATATGGTATTTTCAAGCGCAAACTCCATTAACTGGGGACGTCTTGCACCTCAAATTGTTTATTACGTGTATTCTTATGCATCCCTTCTCAAAGAGGGGACCATCAAGTTTGGTGATAAGGTAAACTTTGTTGTTCCCACAGGTAACTTTGGTAATATCCTTGCAGCATATTATGCCAAGAAAATGGGTATCCCCGTAAATAAACTTGTCTGTGCATCCAACAAAAACAACATTCTCACCGATTTCTTCAAGACCGGCGTTTACGACAGAAACCGCGACTTCTACACCACAATGTCCCCCTCGATGGATATTCTCATCTCGAGCAATCTCGAGCGCCTTCTCTTCATGAGCGCGGGCGAGATCGACACTGCGGCATATATGAAATCGCTTGCTGACAAGGGCAGATACGAGATCACTCCCGGGCTTCGTGAAAGCTTTGCCGAGCAGTTTTCCGGTATGTACTGCGACGAAAATGCTACCGCCGAGCGCATAAAAGCCACATTTGACGAATATTCTTATCTTATTGACACTCATACCGCGGTAGGACTTGACTGCGCGACAAGATACATTGAAGAAACGGGCGACAAGCGTCCCATGCTCACCGTTTCAACCGCCTCTCCCTACAAGTTCGCTTCGTCCGTACTCAAAGCGCTCACCGGTGAGGTATCGGCTGATGAGTTTGAAAATCTGACAGCTCTTTCCTCTCTTACCAAAACAGAAATTCCCTATCCGCTTGCTGCGCTCAAGGGCAAAAAAATCCGCTTCAATCCGGATAGCCCGATTGAAGCGGCAGAGATGGAAAACGAGGTATTTTCCGCTATTCTTTGATCAGCTTTCTTCAGCTGTTCTTCTGCTTGAAGGTAGCACAGACGGTATCAGAGCAATTTGTGGCATAGCTGGGACCTACCGAAATATGATCGGCACAGCAGTAGCACTCGCCGTCATGGTGAATGCAGTTCTTTACGTCACAGCTTATGCCCTTGAGGTGCTTTTGTGCACCGCTCTTTGTGCAGTCGCTGCCCATGCAGTCTTTTTTGCGGTTGTAATCGTTCATTTTATCTTCTCCTTCCTTTTGGCTTCATCTTTAGTTTGTCCTTTTGACACTTTCGTATTCATCGGATGCGAGAGATTTTAAATAAACAAATTTTCAAATAATTGAGATTTGACATGGCATTATACGTTCTTTCGGACACTCATCTGTCTCTTTCCTGCGACAAGCCGATGGACATCTTCGGCTATCGCTGGAAGGATTACCAAAACAGAATAGCCGAAAATTGGCAGAACACCGTTTCCGACGGCGATACAGTTATCGTCGCCGGCGATGTTTCGTGGGGAATGTCACTTGACGATGCTCTGTCAGATTTCAAATTTCTCGACTCCCTTCCCGGCACAAAGCTGCTTGGCAAGGGAAACCACGACTATTGGTGGGACACCGTAAAGAAGATGACTGCCTTTCTCGAGAAAAACGAGATAAAAACGCTTAAGTTTTTATACAACAACGCCTATTCGGTCGAAGGGATAACCGTCTGCGGTTCACGCGGCTGGTGGAGCGACAAAAAATCGGCATCGAACAACACCGACTACGATAAGATGGTCGCACGCGAAGCGATGCGGACCGAGCATTCCATTCTCGACGGGCTAAACCGATTCGGCGGAGAACCGACAGTGTTTCTGCATTTCCCACCGGTGCATCGCGAGCTTGTCTGCCGCGAGATCATGGACGTTTTGCACAAATACAACGTCAAGCGCTGCTATTACGGGCACATCCACAACGTGTACAACCTCGAGCCCCGCTTCGAATTCGAGGGCATCGAATTTATCATTACATCGGCGGATTATCTCTCTTTTAAGCCGCTGAAAGTGGATATTGAAGCAGAAATCGAGCCTTTGCATATATAAAAGGTTAACTTTTGTGTAATTTTTGGCGTTTTCTCTTGACATACTTATTTTTCCGAGTAAAATAGTAATGATTGAATAAAATTAAAATAATAATACATCATCGTATTATCGGAGGTTTTTCAAATGGCACTCGACAAAATCAACAATCTTGAAAACAACAAGGTGGAAATTGAGTTTACTATCGCAAGAGATATCTTCGATGCTGCTGTTGACAAGCAGTTCAAGAAGAATCTTCCCAAGATGAATATACCCGGCTTCAGAAAGGGCAAAGCCCCCCGCGCCATGATCGAAAAGATGTACGGCAAGGGAGTATTCTACGAGGACGCTCTCAACGACGTTATTCCCGAAGCATACGAAGCAGCTATCAAGGAAGCAAACCTTGACATCGTAAGCCGTCCCGAATTTGACGTAAACGAGATCGCAGAGGACGGCATCCACATGAAGGCCTCCTTCTACGTTAAGCCCGAAGCTACCGTTGGCGAATACAAGGGTCTTTGCGCTGAAAAGATCGTAACCGAGACTTCCGACGTTGACGTTGATGCAGAGATTGCTCGCACCCGCGACCGCAACGCTCGCACCATCGACGTTACCGACCGCGCAGCTGAACTTAATGATACGGTTGTAATTGACTACGCAGGTTCTATCGACGGAGTTGCATTCGACGGCGGCACAGCTGAGAAGTACTCTCTCAAGCTGGGCACACACACCTTTATCGACACCTTTGAGGATCAGATCGTCGGCCACAATATCGGCGATGAATTCGACGTAAACGTAACCTTCCCTGCCGACTACGGCAAGGACGAGCTCAGCGGCAAGGCTGCTGTATTCCACGTAGTTCTTCACGAGATCAAAGCTACCGAGCTTCCCGAGCTTGATGACGAGTTCGCAAAAGATGTTTCGGATTTTGACACTCTCGATGAATATAAGGCAGACATTAAGGCAAAACTCCAGGCAAGATATGACAACGCCGCTGAGGCTGCTGTTGAAGAACAGCTCATCAACGCTCTCGTTGACATCACCGAGGTTAACATCCCCGAGCCGATGATCGACTACGAGGTTGAGAACATCCTCCGCGACCGCGACTACAGCCTCCGTTCCAACGGTCTGTCCCTCGATATGTACTTAAAGTACACCGGCATGACTCTCGAAGCTATGCGCGAGCAGGCCAGAGGTCAGGCAGAACGTCAGGTTAAGACCCGTCTCGCTCTTGAAAAGGTAGTTGCTCTTGAAAATATCGAGGCTACCGACGAGGACGTTGAAGCCGAGTACGATAAGATGGCTAAGGCATACTCGATGGAAGTTGCACAGATCAAGGAAGCAGTCGGCGCAGATGCACTTGTAGGCGACATCAAGCTCCGCAAGGCAATCGACGTTATCAAGGCCGCTGCAAATATCACCACCAAGACCGCTGCTGAAAAGGACGCCGAAGAAAAGGCAAACGAAAGCACCGAGGGCTAATTCCAACATAGCAAAAATTCAGCTGTGGACCGGCACCGACAACGTACCGGTTCACAGCTAAAATTTACTTTTTTTGTACGAACACAAATCATTTTATTTTTTAACGGAAAGGGATTTAAAATGCCACTTGTACCTACCGTCATCGAAACTACCAATCGCGGCGAGAGAGCTTACGACATCTACTCTCGTCTGTTAAGCAACCGCATCGTATTTTTGGCCGATGAGGTCAACGACACCACAGCATCGCTTGTCGTAGCTCAGCTTCTCTTTTTGGAATCGGAAGATCCCGATAAGGACATCTGCCTCTATATCAACAGCCCCGGCGGATCCATTTCCGCAGGTATGGCTATATACGACACGATGAACTATATCAAGTGCGACGTTTCGCCCATCTGCATCGGAATGGCCGCAAGCATGGGCGCGTTCCTGCTTTCTGCGGGCGCCAAGGGCAAGCGACTTGCTCTCCCCAACAGCGAGATTCTCATTCATCAGCCTCTCGGCGGATTCCAGGGTCAGGCAAGCGATATAAAGATCCATGCCGATCACATCATCCGAGTTCGTGAGCGCCTCAACAAGATCCTTGCACAAAACACCGGCAAGAGCCTTGATGTTATCGAGCGCGACACCGAGCGCGACAACATCATGACCGCATCCGAAGCGCTCGAATACGGTCTCATCGACAGAGTTATCGAAAAGAGAGCATAATTTATGGCTAACGGCAACAACCGCACATCAAATCGCACAAGCTCGACGCAGTATTGCTCATTTTGCGGACGCGACGAATCGAAGGTAATGTACCTCATTCCCTCGCCCACCGGTCTTATGATATGCAACAACTGCATCGATGCCTGCAATCAGATCGTATACGAGCACACCCGCAATATTTCCTCGGACAGCGATCTTTCTCTTGAAACTCTGCCAAAGCCCATGGCCATAAAGCAGACTCTCGACGAATACGTTATCGGTCAGGATGCGGCAAAGAAGACTCTTTCTGTCGCGGTTTACAACCACTACAAGCGTATTCTTCAGATAAAGAAAAAGGCTCACGGCGCAAAAAAGCGTGTTGACGAGGTCGAACTGCAAAAGAGCAACGTGCTCCTTTTGGGTCCCACCGGTGTCGGAAAAACCTTCCTTGCGCAGACTCTTGCCAAGACCTTGAAGGTTCCCTTTGCTATCGCCGATGCTACCACTCTTACCGAGGCGGGATACGTTGGTGAAGACGTTGAAAACATCCTGCTCCGTCTTATTCAGGCCGCCGACTACGACATCGAGCGCGCCGAAAAGGGTATCATCTACATCGGCGAGATCGACAAGATCGCCCGCAAGAGCGAAAACAGATCGATCACCCGTGACGTTTCGGGCGAGGGCGTTCAGCAGGCGCTGCTCAAGATCCTCGAGGGTACCGTTTCAAACGTTCCTCCGCAGGGCGGAAGAAAGCATCCCAATCAGGATTTTATCCAGATCAATACGGAAAACATTCTCTTTATCTGCGGCGGAAGCTTCGACGGAATCGGTCAGCTTATCGAAAATCGCCGTGGAAGCTCTACTATCGGCTTTGAGGGCGAGATCCTCGGAAAAGCAGAAAAGGCTAAAAAGAACATCTATCACGACGTTGAGGCACACGACATCGTTAAGTACGGACTTATCCCCGAGCTTGTCGGACGTCTGCCCATCATCTGCGGACTCGACTCCCTCGACAGCGAAGCGCTGGTCCGCATCATGCGTGAGCCGAAAAACTCGATCGTAAAGCAGTACAAGCGTCTGTTTGAGCTTGATCACACCGAGCTTGAATTCACCAATGAAGCACTTGAGCGCATTGCAAATCTTGCAATCGAGCGCAACACGGGCGCGCGCGGTCTTCGCTCCATTATGGAAGACGTCATGCTCGACGTCATGTACGACGTTCCCTCTCGCGACGACGTTGCGAAGGTGGTCATCACCGACAAAACGGTAGATCATCTCGAAGCGCCTACTCTTGTGCTTAGATCAAAGCCCAATAACCAGCTCAACGTATTCGACAGAATGGACAGCATTGCAGAATAAATAATAACCCCCGACAGATTTTACAGTCTGTCGGGGGTTTTGTCTATTCTTTTATTTTTCTAATATAAACGTCCAGCGATTTGCAACGTCTTCGGGCATCATTTTGCCGAAAGCGGCGGCATCTCTTTTCAGATATCTGTCGTCGAAATGAAAGAAGAAGAATTCACCGGCGACGTCATTGTATCCGAGCTGAAATTCAAGCTCTCTTTCAAAATAGGAAAATACGGGTTTCAGCCTCTTATCGATCTCCCAAATGAAGGATTGATCATGGTTATAAATGCACTCCACGATCCAGCTTTCTTTTTCTTCAAACCAAGCCCAAAAGTTTTTGGCGGCTGTTTCATCCATACGTTTTTTTGAAAAGATCGAAAACACAGCTATTCTCCTTTATTGATAATTTTATTTATTTTCGATAAATTCCTTTATCTTCTTTGCGGCCTCACGTCCTGCGCCCATCGCTAAAATTACGGTAGCGGCACCAGTTACTGCATCTCCGCCGGCATACACGCCCTCGCGAGTGGTAGTTACGCCGTCGGTGGTGACGAGGCAGCCTTTTTTGTTTGCCTCAAGTCCGGGAGTCGTGGTACGGATAAGAGGATTGGGGCTGGTGCCGAGCGCCATAATGACGGTGTCGAGCTCAACATCGAATTCCGAGCCCTCAACTTCGATAGGACGGCGGCGACCCGATGCGTCGGGCTCGCCAAGCTCCATTCTGATGCAGGTCATCGACTTAACTCTTCCCTTTTCATCTGCATTGATAGCGACGGGATTTGTAAGCAGCTTAAATTCGATGCCCTCTTCCTTTGCGTGATGTATCTCTTCGGCGCGAGCGGGAAGCTCCTCTTCACCGCGGCGGTAGACGATGTATACCTTATCTGCACCCAAACGAAGCGCACAGCGTGCGGCATCCATAGCAACGTTACCGCCGCCGATGACGGCAACTGTCTTGGAGCGGATAACGGGAGTGTCGTAGTCGTCACGATATCCCTTCATGAGATTGATTCGGGTAAGGTACTCGTTTGCCGAGAAAACGCCCATGGCGTTGATTCCGGGTATATCCATGAACATGGGAGTGCCGGCACCGCTTCCGATAAATACAGCGGCAAAGCCCTCTTCAAAGAGCTCGTCAACTGTCTCGGTGCGTCCGACAACAGTATTAAGCTCGATCTTAACGCCAATGCTCTCGAGCGCTTCTATCTCGCGTGCAACGATGCTCTTGGGAAGACGGAATTCGGGAATACCGTATACCAAAACGCCGCCTGCGGTATGAAGTGCCTCAAACACGGTAACGTCGAATCCTTCGCGGGCAAGCTCACCTGCGCAGGTGAGTCCTGCAGGACCCGAGCCGACAACCGCAACCTTGATCTTCTTCGGTTCGGCGGTGGGCATTTCTTCCTGATAATTATTCTTTGCCGCCCAATCGGCGCAAAATCTTTCAAGGCGCCCGATACCTACGCTCTCACCCTTGATAGCGCGGACACAACGGCCCTCGCACTGATTTTCCTGGGGGCATACACGTCCGCATACTGCGGGCAGAGAATTTGTCTTTTTGATTATTTCGTATCCGCGGGCGAAATCACCGTCAGCCACGGCGGATATAAACTCGGGGATGCGTACGTTTACGGGGCAACCCTCGGTACAGGGGTGATTTTTACAGTTAAGACAGCGCTGTGCCTCGTTTACGGCATCTTCTTCGCTGTAACCGCATGCAACCTCCTCCCAGTTTCTCGCTCTGACGAGTGGAAGCTGCTCGGGCATAGGTGTCTTATTTTTTTGCATATTGGCCATGGTCTTTATTTCCTTTCGCCCGATCACTTATTTTGGAGCATGCGGCAGGCGTGCTCTTCACGCTCTGCGTAGGTGCGATTACGAGCGATCAGCTCGTCGAAATTTACTGAGTGGCCGTCAAAATCGGGACCGTCAACGCAGGCAAACTTGGTCTGCCCATCGACGGTTACGCGGCATCCGCCGCACATTCCTGTGCCGTCCACCATTATGGGGTTCATCGAAACGATGGTCTTAATATTGTACTGCTTTGTAAGCATACAAACGAACTTCATCATTACGGGAGGACCGATCGCGATAACGAGATCATATTCGGCTCCAGCCTCGATCTTTGCCTTGAGCGCGTCGGTTACAAGTCCCTTATTTCCTTTCGATCCGTCGTCGGTCATTATTGTAAGATCGTTCGAGCAAGCCTTCATCTCATCTTCCAAAATGATGATATCCTTGCTTCTGAATCCGGCGATAATATCAACGTCGCATCCATTTTCAAAAAGGTACTTTGCCTGAGGATACGCGATCGCGCATCCCAGACCTCCGCCGATTACTGCAGCCTTTTTGTATCCGTCAAGCTCGGTTGCCTTGCCGAGGGGACCGACAAAATCGCAGATGGTATCGCCGACGTTGAGCTGTGCAAGTCTTTTTGTGCTGGCGCCTACCGCCTGAAAAATGATCTGAACGTCGCCCGATTCTCTGTCGTATCCTGCTATTGTAAGCGGAACTCGCTCGCCCTTTTCGTCAACTCGGAAAATTATAAACTGTCCGGGGCCTGCTTTTTTTGCCACCTTGGGGGCATTTATCTTCATCATAACGGTTGTTTCGTTCAACACGCGCTTATCGGTAATTGTATACACTTGCCGTCAGTCCTTTCGAAACTATACTTTATAAAATAAATATCTGGTAACTTAAATATATTGATTTATTATAACATTATATTCGGTATTTTTCAACAGTAAAATTATTAATTTTTGAATTTTTTTGAAGAGAAAATTGCATAATTATCACAAAAAGCGCATAAATATGATATTATCGAGCATTTTTTGCAACTTTTATGTATAAAATCAAGGCGGTGAATTTTCACCGCCTTTAATCTTTTTTATTTTACAGACCTTCCTGCTTGTATTCGCCGAATCCCTCGCCGAGTACCTCGCTCGCATCGCACATTATGATGAATGCAGTGGGATCGATCTGTTTGACCATTCTCTTTGCCATTACAAGTTCGCGGCGACGAACAGCCACAAGCAATACCTTTTTCTTTTCGCCAGTATATGCCCCGTTTCCGTCGAGCGCGGTAACGCCGAGATCGGCTTCGATGAGCTTCTTTGTGATCTCTTCTTGCTCTTTACTGATGATATAGGCAAGCTTTGCCTTGTTGCCTCCGTAGACGATAAGGTCCATTACCGAGGTAATGACGTATAGAGTGATTCCGCCATAGAGGGCATTTTCGAGATTTTTGAATACAGCCGCATAAACAACGATGACCACAAGATCCAAAACGAGGCAGAGTCGACCGATCGACAGATGGGATAGCTTTAATTTGAGCAGGTAAGCGGCAAGCTCGGTGCCTCCCGTCGTTGCCTCCTCCAAAAGCATCCAGCCAAAGCCGACGCCTGCAATAATACCTCCGTACAGGCAGGCAAGCAGGGGCTCCATCGGCTGAAAATCGAACATAGCCTTTATAAGGTCGATAAACAGAGCACTGAGAGTAACGGCATAAAGAGTGCGTGCGAGAATCGCCCAGCCGTATTTTTTAAATCCCACTATGAAAAGAGGTAGATTGAGCAAAAACATAAGCGAGCCGACCGGTAAAAAGGGGAGATAGTAGTTGATTATCTGACCAACACCGGTAAAACCGCCGCAGCTTAGCGCGTTTGGCTCATAAAACCAGTTAAATGCGATGGCATATACCAGACATCCCGCGGTTATTATAGAATAGGTTTTAAGAGTATTTAATACGTTTTTCTTGTTCATACTTTTAGTATGCTCCCAAAAAAGAAAATAATCAGCACCTAAATTATAAAACATAACAGCGCATTTTTCAACCATTATTTAAAATATTATGTATATTGGACTTTTTTATATGCTTTATCGGCACCCACGTTAAATTTTTCTTCGTAAAGCTTACAATATTGACAGCTATCCATGTTGTCATGAACAAGCCGAATAAAAATATACCGTGCATTGCCTTAAAGATATTTCTTTTATAATATGCGATCGCAAAAGCGTTTACAGCCGCACCTATCAAAAACGAAATAGCTCCGCCGATACACTCGTATATTGTGGTTTCGGAGATTAATTGCCTTGCGTCTGTACCTACTAAATTTACAAATAACATTGCCGCAAATAAAATCAAAGACAACACTTGAACATATGGTGCTATGATAAACAAGTATTTATCCAAGCATACCATGTCATGTCCTTTGAATGCCTTTTTTATCAGCTGCTTGCCGTAAAGCTTTCTGCACTGTATCAGCCCGCGGCTCCATCGTATCCGCTGAAACCACGATGTTTTGAAATCTATCGGCTGTTCATCGTATGTGATCGCATCGTCGACATAGGCAATTTGGATACCGTTCAACGCGCATATCACAGAAAATTCGTTATCCTCGGTAATTGTTTGAGGGTTAAAATCATCCTCAACTATCTCACGTTTTACCATAAATCCGGTTCCGTTGATAGCCGCCGACTTACCGATATTCATTCTTGATTTATTGAAAAATATATTCTGGTAATAATAAAACAGTGAATAACTTGCACTGATCCAATTGTCTTCAAGATTTTTGCTGTCCTTTCTTCCCTGGGCAACATGATATCCCGACATATATGCATCATTCATTTTTTTAAGAAAGTCGGGATGCACTTCATTATCGGCATCGAATATAATATATGCATCGTATTTTCGGTCTTTAAGATACTCGAAAGCGTATTTTAAAACGTCGCCCTTTCCTTTAACGGGAATATCAACTGAAATGATATTTGCGCCTTCATTTCGGGCAACCATCTCTGTATTATCGGTACAGTTGTTTATCAGGCAATAAATGCTGTACAATTCGGCAGGATAATTCTGACGGTTTAAGCTTGTCACAAGATCGGCTATGACCTCCTGCTCGTTGCGTGCGGCTATCAAAATGGCAAAATTGGTTTTCGGATCATGCTCAACTATTCTCTTTTTGGATTTTAAAAAAGTGAACAGCCCTGTCAGGGCAAAATATAATCCGTATAAAAAAACTATCGCATACAGTATATAACATACTATTTTTACAATCATCATTTTGTTTCCCTGTGAACTATCTGTCTTGTATGCTTACATCAAAAGTT
>JAZSMZ010000012.1:0-5485 GCA_045536155.1 Eubacteriales bacterium | reverse complement strand
TCAGAATACTCTGAGCTATTTTATCAAATACATTAAGGAAGCCACCGGCGCCGAGCTTAAAATTGCCGCTGAAGGTGAAAGCACCGACCGCGAAATATGCATCGGCAAGACCGACCGCGAGACGGCAAAAGTCACTGCCGCGCGCGACAGCCTTACATATAACGGCGTTGCAGTTGTAGCCGACGGAAATAAGATCTTCCTTACCGGAGCCGACCAACTTGGCGTTATCTATTCGATGTATCAGTTCCTTGAGGACTATCTCGGATTCCGCTTCTATGCGGCTGATTTTTACGTTGCAAAGCATGAGTATGCAAAGGAATTCGCTTCCGACACAAACTACACTTATTCGCCTGTCTTCATTCAGCGTGACAGCGACTGGATTAATGTCTCCTATGGCACAGCCGAGCCCTACAGTGCTCAAAGAGACCTTGAATTTGCCAACTCGCTCAGAATTAATGGCGGAAACTCCAGATCGTTTGCCAATCCTCAAAAAAACGCTGACGATTTTGGAGGAGAACTGACGTCTGCCGGCAACAAAAATTTGATTGCAGACCATACCGGTACGCCTCACGACACGCAGCCCTGCCTTGCTGACGAAGAGATATACCAAAAAACTTTAGCAAGTGTACGAGGCATGCTCGAGCTTGAGCCCGATGCAAAGTTTGTTAATGTTGCAATCAACGATAACTGGGATTACTGTAAATGTGAGAAGTGCAGTGCACTTGATATGTCTGAATCTCCGGACGGAGTTTCTCCTAATCCGATGGCATCAGTGCTCACATTTGTAAACCGCATTGCACGCGATATCAAGGACGATTATCCTAATGTAATCGTTGCTACCCTTGCATATACCTATACCCGCGTTCCTCCCAAGACCATCGTTCCCGAAGATAATGTAATGATCCGTCTTTGTACCATTGAGGCTTGTTCTGCTCATCCGATAGGAAAGGATACATGCTCTGCAACAGACTTTGCCAATCCGGCAATATATGATAATTTGATAAAGTGGTCCGAGATATCAAACTATTTGTCTATATGGGATTACGTTACCAATTTCTCGTCATATCTTACTCCATTCCCGAACTGGGGAACACTCTGGCATAATATTCAGACATATAAAGAAAACAATGTTGTCATGTTGTTTATGGAGGATAACCGTGACTCGTTCAATACCGAATTCAGTACTCTTCGCGTATGGCTGCTTTCCAAGCTTATGTGGAATCCCGACATCACCGAAGAAGAGTATTGGAACCTGATGGACGAATTCCTGCGCGACTACTACGGTGCAGGCTGGAAGTATATCCGCCGTTTTATCGATATTACCACCGAATGTGCACAAAAGTATCACATGGGCCTGTATTCCTATCCCTATGACTATATTAGAACACTTTCCAATACCGATAAGGATAACAAGGAGTTCTACGAACAGCTCATCAATTTGTTCAATAAAGCATATAACCGTGCCGAGACCGATGTTCAGAAACGTCATGTCCGCTGGGGACGTACACAGATGGAATTCCTCTATCTGCAGAAGTATTTCAATCCCGAAACCGACACCGAGCGTGCCGACGAGCTCTGGTGCGACTTCTTTGAGATGAAGGCGCTCTGCACGCGTGAATACTACCAAAATCGCTTCCCGAGAAGATGGAAATTCATTCAGGGACCCTATCACTGGTGGAATCCGTAATTAAATAATTAAAACAATAAGGAGTGTGCATAGCGCTGTGCCCGCAAGGATACAACGCATGCACATTCTTTTTTAAAAAAAAAAAGAATGTGCTCAACTATTGTGATTTTGCTTTTTTTATGTTAAAATAGCAGTATAGAATTTGCATTATTGCAAAACGGAGGGAAAAACCATTAAGTGTACTTTTGAAGGAAAGCTGATAACGCTGAGCGGCGGACTGTATACGGCAGACGTTGACGGCCGTGATGTTTTTTGCCGCGCACGCGGAGTGTTCAGACATGAAGATATAAAGCCTACCGTCGGCGACAATGTTGTCATAACAATGGGGGAAAACGAGGGCGACGACGCATCGATCGATAAGATACTCGAGCGCAAAAATTGCCTTATCCGTCCGCCCATGGCTAATCTTGATATACTGTTTTGCGTAATCGCCGCTGCGCATCCCGAGCCGTCCACGCTCCTGGCGGATAAGCTGATTACCATATCGGAGCACAATCACATCGAGCCCGTTCCGATTATATCAAAGTCCGATCTCGATTTTGCCCGCGCCGACGAGCTTTGCAGCTGCTATAAAAAATGCGGATTCGATTCCTTCGTCTTTTCCAATGAAAACGGAGAGGGGATCGACGAGCTGCGCGAATATATAAAGGATAAATGCAGGGGGAAAACATCGGCTGTTGCCGGCGTTTCGGGTGCAGGCAAATCGAGCCTTCTAAACTCCCTTTTTCCCACACTCCGTCAGGAAACGGGAGGCCTTTCCGAAAAGATAATGCGCGGCAAAAATACCACAAGGCAAACCAAACTTTTCCGTCTGTCAGATCTGGGGGCTGCCGAAAGCGGATATTTTGCCGACACGCCAGGCTTTTCGATGATCGATTTCGAGCGTTTTGATTTCTATACCCTTGATGATCTGCCATATGTTTTCCGTGAGTTTGATGAATATATCGGCCATTGCCGATATACAAAGTGCAGCCACACAAAAGAGGAGGGCTGCGCTATTCTGGAAGCGATCGAAAAGGGTGATATACCGCGATCCCGTCATGACAGCTACCTTGAGCTGTATGCAGAACTGAAAAAGAAAAAGAGCTATCGCTGATAGCTCTTTTTTAACCGATTTTTTTTGTACGCATATAATACTGTTAGATAGCTTTAAACGAAAAAATTCCTTTTGAAAGGATCGCAAGCATAATGAAAATAGTTGTGGTGAAATCTCCGCCCTTTTTGGCGCCGCTTTTGCGGAGGATATTCAAAATGAAAGAGTCTAAACGGTAAAAAAATCAGCCGATAGCCAAGCTGATAACAGGATCCCTTTGCGCGGCCCTTGCTTTTATGGCATCCGCTTTCGGGGCTTGTATCACTGAGCGTCGGCTTTTTTTGCGAATATTCATCCCGACACATTGACAAATCCATACGAGTAAAATATAATATAAAATGTTGTGAAAGAATTATATGTCGGGGTTTGCAACGTTTATTTACATTGTGGGAAAATACGCGAAAAGGAAGCTTTTTAAATAAAGTCAAGGTTACTGAAATGAACAGATATGCCATTAATAATTCCGTACCGTTTGTAATGCACAATACGTGCGCAAACGAAAACGAGATTCGACGTGCTGCCGAGGCCTATAATTCATTGATCGAAAATCCGATCGAATTCCCGTGTGTTTTTGCACTGGACGGTGTATTGCAGCACGGCTTTGAAAATTTCAATCTGATTGATACCAAGCACAGTGAAAATGACGTTTCAGTGAGTGACGTTTTGACCTTCAAGCATGAATCGGGATTGGTTTGCCGGGCAAAATGCCTGCATTACCCTCGGTATGCCGCTTATGAATGGACTCTCTTTTTCGAAAATACATCGAACAAAAACAGCCCGCGAATAAGCAGTCTTGCGCCCGCACATCTCTACATTGAGGGCAAAAACCCTCACGTTACGGGGATTTTAGGAGATGCTCGCAACGAGGATTACGGACTTTCTGCCGTCTCTTTGACAAATGGCATGAACGGTCAGCCCTTTGATATAGAGCTTCCGCTCGGAATCGAGCAGTATCATCGCTGCTCCGGCGGGTGCGCAAGTAATCACGAGTTTCCCTATTTTAAAATGCAGACCGATTCGGGCGCTGTGATCACCGCGATAGGATGGCCGGGGCAGTGGAAAGCGAGACTTCTTGCAGACAAGAGAGGCATCCTTTATTCGGTGGGGCAGGAGGTTATGGATACCTTTCTGTATCCTCAAGAGAGTATGCGCACTCCGATGGTGCTCTTCGTTTTATGCGACGGCACCGATCAGGACCGTCACACAAATCTTTGGCGTCGCTTTTTTATGGATTGCAATATGCCGCGCAAGGACGGATACATTTCTCAGCCCGTGTTGGGCGCATCAACCAACGGCACCGGGATGATGACCATGGCGACAGAAGAAAATCAGATTGCGCAGATAAAGGAATATCGCAGACACGGTATCCATCCCACGGCATGGTGGATGGATGCGGGGTGGTACGAGCTTGGCAACGGAGAATACCCTGCGGAAGAGATAGACTATGGTTTTACCGGGACATGGAAATTACGCGAGCGCGATTTTCCGACGCATCTTCGCGCGATAAGCGATTGCATGGCAGAGGAAGGCGGGCAGACATTGCTGTGGTTTGAACCCGAAAGGTGCGGCATTTCGCAATCGGAGCTAAAAAACGACGGATCTACGTTAAAGCCCGAATGGCTGCTCAAGGGGTATCATCAGTTTGTGATCCCTCGTAACGGCGGCAGTGAAATAATGCCCGTGCGGTGTGTGAATTTAGGCAACGAAGAAGCTTATGAATGGATTCGGGATCGTATATTTAAGGTGCTGCGCGAGGGGAACATTTCAATATATCGCGAAGATCATAATTTCCGTCCGTTCAGATATTGGGTGTTGACTGATGAAAACGGACGTGCAGGAATGGTTGAAAATAAATATATAACAAACCATCTGCGATTGTGGGACGAGATCAGAGAGAATTTTGACGATATGATACTTGACAGCTGCGCATCAGGCGGGCGCCGTAATGATATCGAAAGTATGCGCCGTGCCGTACCTCTGCATTATACCGATTACTTTACGGGCTCGCTTTCGGCGCGCAACGGGATACATTGTTCATTGTTAAATTGGTTCCCTTATTTTAAAACCGAAATTTTTCCGGCGATTCTGAAAAACAACCCTCTTGATTACGCTCTTCGCTCCTCTATGGGTACATGGACGCAGCTGATTATGGATCTGCCTAAAACAAGCGAAGAGGATTTTGAAAAGGTCAGAGCGTATATAACGGAATGGGAAACGGTTAATAAATATTTCTATGCGGACTATTATATGCTCTCTCCATGGAGCGTGGATGAGGGTAAATGGATCGCGTGTATGTTCCTTGACGGCTGTGAGGGAAAAGGATTTATTATGGCATATCGTCGCGCACAAAACGATGATGAAAGCTATACTTTTGCACTGAAGGGTCTTGAACGGGATGCAAAATACCGTATATGCCATCTGGCATCGGGAGAGGTAACCGAAAGCGACGGTGAATCGCTCATGAATGACGGGCTTACCGTAACTTTAAAGGATGTTCCGGCAGCGGCAACTTTGACTATTGAACGAGTCTAAAGATATGGAGCATCACCGGTAAGCACGGTTACGGTGTGACAATTCGCGGTGGTTCACAAAAAATTAATATCTATAATAACTGAAGGGTATTGCAATTTCGAAGCGGTTGTGATATAATATATGGGCTGTTTAAAGAACAACTTTAAACGGGCCATTAGCTCAGTTGGTTAGAG
>JAZSMZ010000115.1:0-5896 GCA_045536155.1 Eubacteriales bacterium | reverse complement strand
GTATTATTATGTCTAATAAAGAGAAATTCGCCTTTTTAGGTGTTGGCAATATGGCAAATGCTATTATAGGTTCGATGGAAACCAATAATATTTGCCTATATGACCTTGATAAATCAAAGTGCAATTCGCTGTGCGCGAAGCGACCGCTGATTTGCGCCGATTCGGTAGCCGAGGCGCTTGAATACGCCGACTACGTTTTTCTTTCTGTAAAGCCGCAGAATTTTCCAGATCTTCTTTCGGAAATCGCCAAGACTGTTCCGGATTTTGACAAGAAAGTATATATCTCGATCGCCGCAGGCATATCTACAGATTATATTGAAAATGCTCTCGGTAAGAAAGCCGCAGTAATCCGCGCAATGCCTAATACCCCTATGCTTTATGGCGCAGGAGTAACAGCGATTTGCCACAACGAAAGAGTATCTGACGAGAATTTTGAAACTATCAAGAGTATTTTTTCATCATGTTCTTGTGTTTTTGAACTTCCACAAGACAAAATGAATGCTATTATTTCTGCCACATCTTCCTCGCCTGCTTATGTGTTCCTGTTTATAAAAGCAATACATGACAGCGCCCTTGCTCAAGGCTTGGATATTAATATTAACACGATTTGTGACATGGTTTCTGGGTCTGCTCAGATGCTTAAACAATCTCCTTTATCAGCAGACGAGCTTATTTCCATGGTTACCTCAAAAGGAGGCACAACCGAGCAGGCAATGAGAGTTTTCAGAGAGAAAGATTTGTGCGGAATTGTTGATGAGGCAATGCTTGCCTGCACAAAACGCGCCGAAGAGTTGGGCAAATAAAATCAGTATATTTATAATTTTAGCCGAATAGAATGTACAAAACAGTACAAGCAGGCTAAACACTAAGCACCGCGAGTACAAAGCGGTGCTTTTTTATTTAATAAACATATCAGGAGGTAAAATAGTGGGGAAGAACCGTGCGAATTTTTATATTTGTTTTTTAACTTGTGTAGCGGGATTCTCTTTTGGAATGCTGTTTTCCACTTTCTTTTCGAAGTTTGTTCCAAAAATTAGCGAAATTAACTGCTCATCGGTGATTTTGTTTTCAAAAAGTATGCTGAAAGCAATTATTTTACCTTCAAAGCTGCTATTGATCATTTTTGCTGCTTCTTATACTCTTTACATTTTACCTATAGGCATTACCGCGCTCTTCATAAAATCCGTGTTTATTGCTGTCAACGTCAAAGACATGATGCAATTTAATTCATTTACAGATAAAATAATCAGCAGTGCCTATGTGTTTTGCTCATTCATATCAATATGGATGATCTTATGTGCCGTGTGCAAGGCATGCCGTTTTCAGAGAGCAAACTTCTTTTATTCACGCACTTCAAGCGAGCTTTTATTTTCCGGAAATTCTTTTTCTTTTATCGGTGACTATATATTCTTGTCCGGTATTTCGCTTATATTTGAATTAGGAGCTAACATGATTATTTCTATACTATGACAATTATAGATAATCACCTAAAAATCGAATAAAAAAATCAGTAAATCAGTTATATTTTTTACTGATTTTTTATTTTTGTTCATGACATGTACTCAAATTAGTGATACAATAGATATATATGTGTAATTATGCGCTTTAAAGGCGTTATGTATCGATTTTGAAAGGGTAATGTCATGTCCGAAAAAGACAACTCGATCAAGGGTATCTTTAAGAGATTTTTTGATCCGAACAAAGATGGCAAAGGTGTTGAAAAACAACCAAGAGCTCCATTGACGTTCAAAAACTTTTTCCCGCTTTATTGGAGAAATATCACAACACTTTTATATATTAATCTCGTTTATATGATCGGTAATTTTCCCGCGTTCTTTGCTCTTTACGCGATGACGGGAAACCTTAACACGAACAGCTTTGGAGCCGCTTCACCTATGTTTGCGCCTCTTTACGGAGCTATGACTTTAAGCGGAGATGTTAATCCTGCAACTATGGCGCTGTTTGGTGTTCATGGCGTTCAATCTACCGTATCGCTTATGACACCCGCATCGTACGTATTTTTTGCTCTCTCGCTTTTAATCGTATTCACATGGGGATTCGTGTCAGTCGGATGCACTTATTTGATAAGATCAATTGTAAGAGGAGATCCGATCTTCTTCTTCCATGATTTCTTCTATGCTATCAAGCGCAATTTGCGTCAGGGGCTTATAATAGGAATTCTCGATTGCATCATAATTGGACTTTTAACGTACAATATCGTACTTTCGTACTATAACATGTTCAATTTCTCATTTACGATCGTGTTCTATTCGAATATTGCATTGCTTTTGCTTTATTCGATGATGAGATTCTTTATCTATATCCTGCTGATTACATTTAAGTTCAATATTTATCAGATCTTTAAAAACTCATTGATTTTTGCGCTTGTAAATATTAAGAGAAACGTGGTAGGATTCCTCGGTTGCGCTCTTTGCGCATTTATTTGCTATTACTTGCTTTCGGTGTTTACGCCAATATCGATCATCCTTGTTATGATACTGTTCTTTTCAACAACTGCATTTATCGGCTGTTACGCCGCGTATCCAAAAATCAAGGAAATTTTGATAGATCCGTATTACACAACGGACGAACCTGCCGCCAATTAAAAGGCAGGGCTGCTTCATATTCAGATTTTACAACGACTATATAATTTAAGATTTAAGAGGTACAAAATGGTTTACACCGTCTATGTTGAACGCCGCGCATCGCACGATATGGAAGCAAGATCCCTTCTTGGCGATCTGCGCCGAAATCTTTTGATCGATACCGTAAAATCGGTAAGATATCTTAACAGATACTTTGTCGAGGGAATTACCGAAGAAGTATTCATGAGAGCGGTTCCGACTGTTTTCTCTGAGCCCCAGACAGACACTGCCGCTTTTGAATTTGTCGGCGGAGATAATGCACGCGTGCTTTGTGTTGAATATCTTCCCGGCCAGTACGATCAGCGTGCCGACTCCTGCGAGCAGTGTGTACAGATAATTGCGGGCGGCAATAAGCCCGTTGTCAAAACCTCGAAAATCTACGTATTTGAGGGCGATATTTCCGACGAGCAGTTTGAAGCAATCAAAAAACACATAATTAATCCCGTTGAAGCGCGTGAAACCGATTTAACGGTTCCCGAAACTCTGATTGCCGAATACCCCGCTCCTTCAGATGTTGAGATACTTGATGGATTCTGCCAAATGGGAGAGAGCGAGTATTCTTCCTTTGCCGCTAAATACGGCCTTGCAATGGACGGAGGAGACGTCGAGTTCTGCCAGAGATATTTCCGCGATACCGAGAAGCGCGATCCTTCTATGACCGAGCTTCGCCTTATTGACTCCTATTGGTCCGACCATTGCCGTCATACAACCTTTCTTACCTCCATCGACACTATTGAAATTGAGGATAAGGATATAGCCGCTGCATTTGAAAATTACACTGAAAAGCGCGGCTTCTGCTATGGCGACAAGAAACGCGATATTACTCTTATGGATATCGGTACATTGGCAGGTAAATATCTTAAGAAGCTGGGAATACTTAAAAACACAGATGATTCCGATGAGATAAACGCTTGCTCAGTAAAGATAAAGGTTAAAACATCCAAAGGTGATGAAGATTGGCTTTTGATGTTTAAAAATGAAACACATAATCATCCTACCGAAATTGAACCCTTCGGCGGTGCCGCAACCTGTCTTGGCGGCGCTATTCGTGACCCGCTTTCCGGGCGCGCATACGTGTATCAGGCAATGCGTGTTACCGGTGCGGCGGATCCCCGTCTTCCCATCGCTGAAACAATGGCAGGTAAATTGCCTCAGTCCAGACTTACCGTAACTGCCGCTAACGGTTATAGCTCTTACGGTAACCAGATCGGTCTTGCAACCGGCGGCGTATATGAAATTTATCACCCCAATTATGTTGCAAAACGCCTTGAAATCGGTGCCGTTGTCGGCGCTGCTCCCATCGAAAATGTAATTCGTGAATGCCCTCAGCCCGGCGATGCAGTTATACTGCTTGGCGGACGTACCGGACGCGACGGCTGCGGCGGTGCCACAGGTTCTTCCAAAGCGCACACAACCTCTTCTCTCACCACTTGCGGTGCAGAGGTACAGAAGGGTAATCCTCCTGTTGAAAGAAAGATACAGCGCCTTTTCCGCTCTCCCGAGGTAACAAGAATGATCATCCGCTGCAATGACTTTGGCGCGGGCGGTGTATCCGTTGCTATTGGTGAGCTTGCTGACGGTCTTGACATTAACCTCTCCCTTGTTCCTAAAAAATATGAAGGCCTTGACGGCACCGAGCTTGCAATTTCCGAATCTCAGGAAAGAATGGCTGTCGTAGTCAAGCCCGAAAATATTAATAAGTTCATCGCAGCGGCCGAGCGTGAAAACCTTGAGGCCACTCACGTTGCTACCGTAACGGGTGACAACCGTTTGCGCATGATGTGGAACGGCAAGACTATAGTTGATATATCTCGCGATTTCCTTAACTCCAATGGCGCTAAAAAGCACTCTGATGTAAAGATTGCTGAAGTTAATACTGCCGGACTTTACGAGCATCACAATGATAAGATAATAGACGGCGATGCAAAATCATCCTTTAAAGCCCTTCTTTCCGATCTCAACGTATGCTCTCAGAAGGGACTCGTTGAGCGCTTTGATGCATCCATCGGTGCTTCTACAGTAGTAATGCCTTACGGCGGCAAATATCAGCTCAGCGCACCTCAGTATATGGCTGCAAAGCTTCCCGTACTTGACGGTGACACCGATACAGCATCTGTAATGGCGTACGGATTCGACCCCTATATTTCTGAAAAATCCCCCTTCCACGGTGCATACCTCGCAGTTGTTGAGTCTATTGCAAAGCTCGTTGCTTCCGGCGCTTCATATAAGACTGCATATCTTACTTTCCAAGAGTATTTTGAACGCCTCCGCACAGATGCATATAGATGGGGCAAGCCCTTTGCGGCGCTTCTTGGTGCATTCAGGGCTCAGACCGATTACGGTGTTGCCGCAATAGGCGGTAAGGACTCCATGAGCGGTTCGTTTGAGAATCTTGATGTAGTTCCTACGCTCGTTTCCTTTGCCATCACTGCTTCCGAAGCATCAAAGCTAGTTACCAGTGAATTCAAGAAGAACGGCAGCAACGTTTACTACATTGCGCCTAAGTATAATTCGGATAACCTTCCCGATGTGGATTCTCTCAAAGCAGTATTTGACAAGATCCATAATCTTGCCAACGAAGGAAAACTGCTTTCAGCTTACACAATCGGTCATGGCGGTATTGCCGAAGCCATTGTTAAGATGAGCATGGGTAATAAGATCGGCTTCGAATTCAATAACATTGAACTGAAATCGCTCTTTGAAAACAGACGTGGCGGATTTATTATTGAAACAGAAGCCAAACTCTATGAACAGCTTCTCGGCAAGACAAGCGACAATTCGGATATCTCGATTAACGGTGAGACATTTTCAATTGACGAGCTTATTTGCGAATGGGAAAAGCCCCTTGAAAATGTATTCCCGACTAAGCCTGCAGGAATCGACCCTGCAAATGTTGAAGCATTCAATTACGGCACTCGTTCTGCGGTTGTTGCAAGCGAAAAGTTTGCGCGTCCTCGCGTAATCATACCCGTTTTCCCGGGAACTAACTGTGAGTATGATACAGCTCGCGCATTCAACAAAGCCGGCGCTGAATGTGAAATCTTTGTATTGCGCAATCTCAACCCTGATATGCTTGAGCAGTCGACAGCAGAGCTTGCCGAGCTTATTGATAAAGCGCAGATCATGATGCTTCCCGGCGGATTCTCCGGCGGTGACGAACCCGATGGATCGGGCAAGTTCATTACAGCTGTACTTCGTTCTCCTCGTATAAAGGAAGCGGTTACTCGTCTTCTTGAAGAGCGCGGCGGACT
>JAZSMZ010000105.1:0-11434 GCA_045536155.1 Eubacteriales bacterium | reverse complement strand
AGATTTTCGGCGGCACGGTCCATAGCCTTTGCGGCGGCAACGTAGCCGTCGGGATCAAGTGCGCCCCCGGCGATCGAGATGGGAGTTACCGACACGCGGCGGTTGACTATCGGAATGCCGTACATCTTTTCGATGTCGTTTGCGGTTTTAACGAGATTTTCGGCACGCGAGGTGATCTTGTCGTAGATGCGGTCACAGAAAACCTTAGGATCGTCCGACGAGCAGTCGAGAAGGGAAATCCCCATCGTAACGGTACGAATATCGAGGTTTTCCTCGCTTATCATATTTATCGTTTCAAGAATATCCTTGGTATTAAACATTGCCATTTTGCTTTTTCCTTTGCTGATAGATTATATTCTGTGCATCGAGTTGAAGATGTCTTCGTGCATGGTGTGAATAATAAGACCGCGATTTTTGCCGTTTTCGCTCATCACGTCTACAAAATCGGTGAAGGGAACGGTGAGGGTATCGATATCAACGATCATGATCATTGCAAAATAGTCTCGAAGAACGCTTTGAGAAATATCAACGATGTTTGCTTTATATTCCGAACAAAGGCGGGATACCTCAGCGATAATTCCGACGGAGTCTTTACCTGTTACTGTGATTACTGCTCTCATTTTTATGTATCCTTTCGTATGAGAAAATATATATTATAAAATTATAACCGTTAATTACAGCGCGAGCGCCAGCATTCTGTCGATTACGACAAACTTGTCGGCAGCCGACGTTTTCATATCAAGATCGGCATCAAGACAAAGGTGGATCAGCCGATCGAGCGTTTTCGCGTCTGTGTTTTTTGATGCCCGCTGCCATAACGTGACGCGGTATTCGTTCACTCCTAAACGCGATGCTATCTCGGCACTTGAAAGACCGCATTCGGTAAGCACCTTTACATTGTTCATGTTCGAGAAAATTCCCGTAACCGATGCGAGTATAAGCTCGGGCTTTTCTCTGTTGGCCTTCATTACGTCGAGAATTGCGTATGCCGCCGAGCGGTTGCGTTCCAAAATGGCATTGGAAAAGGCGAATTCGCCAAATTCGGCATTTTGGCAGGCAACTGAGGCAATATCCTCATCGGTGAGCACTTTTCGTCCGTTTGCCAATACGTAGGAGGTAAGCTTGTCTATTTCGTGGCTGAGAGCGGTCATCGAGTGTCCGCTTCGCTCCATGAGAGCGTAGCACAGTCGCGCGTCGGCGGCCACTCCCGAGGCAAGAAAATGCTTGGATATCCACGATGCAAGCTTTGAGGGAGGTTCGGGCTCAAAGACTACCGCTTTGAAAGCAGAGGCAAGCTTTGCAAAAACCTTTGACGGACGGTTTTTCGATATATCGCCGACCGTAAGCTCGTCGTCGGCACAGTTGACTATAAATACAGTCTCCTCGTCGCAGTTCTGCGCGAGGAAAATGAGCTCATCGAGAAGTTCTTCCTTTGCCGAGTTGAGATCGATATCCGAAAGCTCGACCATGTGCCTTTCGCAGAACATGGGAGGGGTAGACATGGCGTTCGATATCCCGTTTGTGAACAGCGAATCGATGCCCGAAAAGTGCATTATATTAAATGCGGCAAGCGATTTGTCATCGGTTATGTATTTGCGCGTCTCGCCGATGCAGTATTGCTTCATAAACTCTTCGCTGCCGCAAAAGAGGAATGCTCCGCTCGGCTTCTGCTTTAAAAGCTTGCGGTAATCGCTTGCGTCCATCACGTTAAGAGCGGCTTTTGCACTCACGGCGTTTCATACTCCCTTTCGTATACGTAAGAGCTCTTTTGAGCTTCGATCTGCTCTTCGGCTTCAACTCTTATGTGGCTGTACTGCATCGAAACGCCACGAAGCTCAATAAGATAGTCGAGCTCGATATATCCGCCGTTTTCGTTTATCTCGTTTACGATGTCGCGCGTGTAAACGCAGATCTCAAAGGGAGGCAGAATTCCGGTGTCGTACATGCATAGCTGACGGCGGTCGGTGTCGCTGAACACCAGCGAGCTTGATACCTGACCTTCGCGTATCATCGACACCATGCCGCGATCATCGCGGTTGAACACAAGCCTCGTAACGCTTCCCTCCATACCGCTCGTTTCGTCCTCGTTGTAGGAAAGACTTACCGTCTTTTCGTCAAAGGATAGTATGCCCTCGGTACGAAAGGACACTTTTTCGGTGTTCTGCTCGCTGAGCGATGCCAGCACCCGTTCGGTAAGGGAGTTAAGCGAGATTAAATTTATCTTTTCCTCGCCGAGGGTGGTCATTATCTTTTTGATATCGCCCTCGTCGGGATTTTTGGCCGCCATAAGGTCGGTCATGCTTGATTTTATTGATATTCTGACCTTTTTTTCAGTCATGATTTCGGGACCGTGACCCCTTCGAAAAGGAGCCCTTTCAGATTAACTTGGTTTTGTGAAGAAGGGAGTAGATTTTCTGTCCCTTGGGAACGACCATAAGGTCGTCTTTGGTGATGCACTTAAAGAGCAATATCGCAACGGCATAAACGAGCACCGCAACGCAGAGTGCGCCGAGAGTGGACACCGTGTTGCCGAGGAAGATATCGAAAACATGGTACGATCCGAGAGCGGACAGCGCGCAAAGCACGCTGGCGACAAGCGGACGGACGAACATATCCTTCACGCTGGGCACAAAGTCGATGTGCTTTGACATGAAGTAGAAGTTGCAGCCGCAGTTTGTCAGATAGCAAAGGAAGGTGCCTATGGGAGCTCCGAAAATGTTGATCGCAGGTATACCGATAAGCACAAAGCTTGCAACAAGCTTTACGACAGAGCCTGCCACCATTGATATGATCGGCTTTCTTTCAAGCTTGTATGATTGGAGCACCGCCGTGCTGACAGCCAGCATGCCGACAAGGAATATTGTCGGAGCGAGCACCGAAAGAAGGGGAGCGGCTGTTTTGGCCGACTCGTCGTTAAAGAGCAGTTTTAATATCGGCTCGGAAAGTGCCGAAAGACCAAGGGCACAGGGGAGCGCGATGATGGACGAAACCTTCAGTGTGCTGTTGATTATCGCACGCGCTCTTTCCTTGTTCTGCGAAGCAATGGTTGCAGAAAGCAGAGGAACGACGGCGTAGGTGATGGGGTATATCAGCGCGGGCGGAAGGTTGAACATCGAAACGGCAAGGGTCTTGTAGTTGCCGAACATCTCGCGTGCCTGCTGCTCGGTGTATCCTATCCATTGCAAACGGTCGGAAAGGATCATACCGTCGATCATCGAAGTAAAGCTCATAACCGACGACGAAAGAGTTATCGGAATGGCGGTGACGAGAATTATCTTCAAAAGTGTGCCCGTAGGACGCATCGGCATTGTGTCGCTGTCGGGATGTCTGTATTCCTCGTCAAAGGGAGCGGCCTTGAAAAGCAGCTTCGATATGCACAAAAAGAGCATTCCTGCGGCGACGCCGATGGTGAGCCCGAGTACGGTAAAGGCGGCGACCATGGGGAGATCGTAGCCTGCATTTATCGCATATTTTGCGAGCGATATACCGATTATAAGCTTGCCGAGCGCTTCAACGATCTGTGAAAGCGCGGTGGGAACCATGTGCTGATACCCTTGGAAATATCCGCGGATAGCCGACGATATGCAAATGAAAAACAGGGTGGGCGCTATGGCAAATATAGCTTTGTCTGCCTCGGGGAATTTGTAGGCATTGGCGAACAGACCCGCACCGCCCATCATGATGAACATTCCCGCAAGACCGAGTATAATGAATATGAGCAGGGTGATGCGGAAAATGCGCTTTGCCTCGCGGAAGTTGCCCTTCGCACGGCTTTCGGATATGAGGATGGATATTGCAACGGGAAGACCTGCAGTCGATATCATGTAAAACCAGACGTAGATATCATAAGCGGTGTTGTAATATCCCATACCGCCGTCGCCTAAAAGGTGCTGAAGCGGAATTTTTAAAGTTAAACCGATAACTTTAATTAAAATATTGGCAAAGGTAAGTATCAGTACGCCCGAAAAGAAAAGCTTTGTGCTTTTTTTCGCCTTGACGGGTGCATTTTTGTTATCGCTCAAAGCAGTTGCTCCTTAAAAATCAATCGAAATAGTGCGCAACGGTGTTTTTCATCTCATACTTTACCTTCTCGATGTCGAGAGTGGTAAATTCACCGTTTTCATATAAAATCTTGCCGTCGACCATGGTAAGACGTACGTCGGACGAGTTTGCCGAGTATGCCACGGTGTAGGAAAGGTCGTAGGAAGGAATGTTGTGGACGGAATCGAGATCCAAAAGGACGATGTCGGCCTTTTTGCCCGTCTCGATCGTTCCGCAATCGTCGCGTCCCTGTGCTTTTGCACCGTTGACCGTTGCCATCTTTATGGCATCGGACGAGCCCGTTTTGACGGTGTCGCGGTTGATGCCCTTGTGAAGTATCGCGGCAAGGTACATCTCGCGCATCATGTCGAGGGCATTGTTTGACGCCGCGCCGTCGGTGCCGAGTGCGACGTTTACTCCTCCGTCGCGAAGAGATGCAAGAGGCATAACGCCGCTTCCCAGCTTTAAGTTGCTTGCGGGATTATGTACGGCGGTAACACCCTTTTCGGCCATCAGCGCAATGTCGTCATCGGAAACGTATACGCAGTGCGCGGCAAGCGCGGGGATATCGAACGCGCCGTTTTCTGAAAAGAAGCGCGCGGGGGTATATCCGTTGCGGCCGATGCACTCCTTGTGCTCACTTTCCGTTTCCGAAAGGTGAATGTGCATTCTTGCGCCTACCTTTGCGGCATAGTCGGAAAGATAGCGCACCATGGGAGCGACGTTGGTGTATTCGGCATGGAGAGCCATGTCGATCTTGATGCGCCCGTCGGCGGTGTTGTGATATTTTTCGAAAAGTTCCTTCGCTTCGATAACACGGCTGTTTTTGTCAAAATCCTCGCTCGGATCAAAGGAAACGATGGAGCGGGAGATGTTGGCCTTGATGCCCGCTTCGATGAATGCATCTACAGTCTGATCGCAGAAGAAATACATATCGGAGCAGCTTACGGTACCGCCCTTGATCATCTCGGCTGCGGCAAGAAGGGAGGCATCGTAGACAGCCTTATCTGTAAGACGGTCCTCGGCAGGAAAAATGCGGGTGTGAAGCCAATCGGAGAGGGAAAGATCCTCGCCGTATCCGCGGAAAAGAGTCATTGCCGCATGGGTGTGGCAGTTGTAAAGCCCGGGCATGGCCATTTTGTTTTTGCAGTCGATCGTGCGGTCAAATTCGCCTTCGGGCATATCCGAGCCGACGTACGTGATGTATGCACCATCAACGGCGATATTGCCGTGACCGTATCCGAGTATCTCGGCGTCTTTAAACAGTATTTTCATTTTGATTTCCCTCACTCGGTCACATTTCTTCGATTACAGCCGAAACGAGGGCCTTGAACTTCGACGCGATGAGCTTGCCGGTATCAAGCACCTCTTGCTCGGTGATGGCGGCACCTGTGATGCCTGCAGCCATGTTGGACACGCAGGAGATGCAGAGCACGGGAATTTGGCACTGCGCGGCCATGATCACCTCTGCAACGGTGGACATACCGACAACGGTAGCTCCAACGGTTCGGAGCATCGCGATTTCGGCGGGAGTTTCGTACTGGGGACCCGACATATAGCCGTATACGCCGTCCTTAAGCTCGATTTCAAGCTCGCTTGCCTTCTTTTTTGCAAGATCGGCAAAGGACTTGTCGTAAACTCTCTGCATATCGAAAAATCTGTCGCCGAATTCGGGAATGTTTACGCCGCGGCAGGGGGAGTCGGGCGCGAATTTGATGTGATCGCGGACGCATACCAAATCACCGAGTCGGTATTTGTCCGAAATGCCTCCTGCGGCATTGGTGATGATGAGCTTGCCTATACCGAGCAGCTTAAATACGCCGATCGGGTAGGCTGTCTGCCACATCTCGTATCCTTCATAGTAGTGGAAGCGGCCGTTCATGGCGAGTACCTTTTTGCCGCGATAATTTCCGAAAACGAGCTCACCCTTCTGATAGGATACGGTTGATACGGGAAAGTTGGGTATCTCGCGGTAGGGGATAACGATCTTGTCTTCGAGACAGTCGGCAAAATCGCCAAGTCCGCTGCCTAAAATGATGGCAACGTCAGGGGTACAAGAGATCTTTTCCTTTATAAAATTTGCACTTTCAACGTATGAATTGAATGTTGCTTTCTTTTCCATTGTTTTTAAAGTCCTTTCGTCAGTCGCGTTTTATAAATTCATTGAATACAGATCGGTGTGGCAGATAGGAAATATCGAGAGAAGGAATCCTTCCTATCTTTTCTGCTATGGGATCGAGTATTGCCTTCGTTTCCTCTTTTTTTGCGTGGGAGGCGACGGTCAAAAACTGATCCTTTATCATATTCAGCTCGAACGTGAGCAACGAGTTGATCTTAAAGGGCACTCTGTCCTCGCGGGGTAATATATTTTTGTTCTCGTTTGCCACTACCTCACGCCAGAGATAGAGGGTGAAATCGGGCTCGGATCCGCGGTAGTGATAGTCGCGCACCAGCCGTCGGATAAGCCGTATTTCGCGTCTGTCGAAATGCTCGCCCGATACTATGGCATCCTCGCCGACGGAAATATATATCCGTTCGAGCTTGTCTATCGGAATGAGTGAAACGATTTCGGGATATATGCCTTGGATCCCCTCGAAGAGTATGATATCCTCCTCGTGCGGAAGGTAGTGCACGTATTGGGAACGGCGTCCCGTCAGAAAGTCGAATTTCGGCAGTGAGCAGGGGAGTCCTTTTTCAATAAGATCGGTACATTTGTCGAAATATTCAAGATCGATCGCATCGGCCGATTCATAGTCGACCGTCTGATCCTCGTCGATCGTTCTGTCCCCGTCGTTGTCGCGGTAGAAATCGTCGATGGATACGACAACGACGCGCCGTCCGTATTTTGAAAATGCATCAATAAGTCGGGAAGCGGTGGTCGTTTTGCCCGAGCAGGTGGGGCCGGAGAGCATGACGAACCGAAGCTCGGGATGTCCGTGCGCAGCTTCTGCGGCACGCATGATCTCGGCATCGTATCGCGATTCGGATGCGGCAATTACGTCGCGTATCTCGACGTCGGTTTTGTATCTGTAGTTTTGTATAAGCATTGTGACCTCATAAAAATATAAGACCGTGGAGTGTAGTGCGTTTTTATATATTATAATCGAATGTACGTATTTTATTTAAAGTGTCGGCGTATCCATCCCATTCCAGATATTCGTAAGGGTATTTCGGCGCAAAACAGCGCTCGATGTAAAGCCCGTCCTCCGATTCGTCCGAATGGCAGACAAACTTTGTAACGGCACCGGCTCCCACGGCAATGATGCTGTGAATTTCCTCCATCATAAAGATGTTGTAAAGTCCGTCGGCACCCTCTTTGGCATATCCGACGTTTTCAAGCGAGCCGACCATGTTTTTCTGGCGGTACATGTAATATGGATGATATCCTGCATTGCCGATGTTTTCAGCGGCGAAATCGACGCATGCGGGAGCGATTCCGCCCTCGCGGGAGAAGAGATCGCCCTTTAAGCAAAGCTCGGATGCCTTTTTTACCGAGAAGGTGTGCACGGTGATGTTTTCGGGATCAAGCGCGATGACGTCGCGCACGCTCTTTTGAAAGGATTCGACAGTGTCGCCCGGCAGACCTGCGATAAGGTCGGTATTTATATATTTTATGCCGCTCTTTTTGGCAATATCATAGGCGGCGAAAAAATCGGCAGCGGTGTGCGAGCGCCCGATCGACGAGAGCACGCTGTCCGATGTGGTCTGCGGATTTACCGATATGCGGTTTACACCGTGACTGTATGCAACGGCGAGCTTTTCTGTCTTCACCGTGTCGGGACGTCCCGCCTCAAGGGTAAATTCAAGAGGAGCGGCCGAGCATTTTTCAAGTCCGCGGTTTATAGCGGTAAGCAAAACGTCCAGCTGGGATGCGCTGAGAGTGGTTGGTGTGCCCCCTCCGATATAGACTGTTGCAATGTTCAGCCCTGCGTCGTATATCGCATCAAATGCTGCATCGAGATCGCGCACCAGCCGTTCGAGATAGTCGGGTATGAGCGACAGCAGACGATTTGTGGCATAGGATATAAAGGAGCAATATGAGCATCGCGAGGGACAAAAAGGGATCGACACGTAAAGACTGCACGATCTTTTGGGCAGCTTTTCGATAAGATCAAGTTCGCATTTTGCCGTGGACGACGCCAAAAACGCCTTCTTTTCGCTGACGTGGAAATCGCGCATCAGCATTTCGGCGGCCTCTTTTACGCTTTTGCCCTCGCGGAGCAGCACGGCGGGCAGCTTTGTCGGGCGAACTCCCACCATAAGCCCCCATTCGGGATAAAAGCCGAACATTTCGCCGTAAAGCGAGTAAATAGCCTCGCCGGCGCACAGCTTTATCGCACGCTCTTTTGTCATGCCCTTTTCTATTGCTTTTTCATAGGATGATCGGCCTTCTCTGTCGCCGACACGGCTGAAAACGTTGACAGTGACCGAGCCTTCGCTCTCAATTATCTCCAGCGACAGCTTGCGGTCATCTCCGATCTCGCTTTCGGAAAACTTTTCACCGGGGAAAAAGAGCATTATAAGTGATTGAACGTAGTAGGGCTTGATGTCGCCCTTTATCTCAACTTTCATTTTTTCAATAAAACCTTGCTGTCCATGATAATGGTGACGGGGCCGTCGTTTATAAGCGATACCTTCATGTCGGCGCCAAACTCGCCCGTTTCGACTTTTCCCGTAATTCGCTTTTGAAGCTCATCGGCGAAAAATTCATACAACGGCTTTGCAATATCGGGCTTTGCCGCCGCTAAAAAATCGGGGCGGTTTCCGTGCGCGTAGTTTGCCGCTAAGGTAAACTGCGATATAACGAGGGCACTTCCCTCAATGTCGCATACCGATCGGTTCATCTTGCCGTTTTCGTCTTCAAAAATGCGGAGCTTGTGTATTTTTTCAGCCAAAGCGAGGGCATCGCTTTCGTTGTCTCCTTCGAGCACGCCGAGAAGGATCATAAGACCCTTGCCGCATATGCCGATGATTTGTCCGTCCACCGAAACCGATGATTCGGTGACACGCTGTAAAAGAGCAATCATATTAAATCTGCCTTTGATAAAATTTTAGATTAAGCGTATCCGCGATCGCAGCTTTCGACATCGGGGATCGATTTGATGCGTCCGATGATCGATTTCATGTGGTCGAGGTTTTTACAGCTGACAACGATGTTGAGCATGATCGAATCGATGCTTGTCATCTGTGTGTTGATGGCGAGAAGGGAAACCTTCATGTCTGCCAGAGCCGCGGTTATGTCGGCAAGCAGAGTGATGCGGTTGCGCGCGCGAATGTCGATCTTCGCCTCGAAGAGATTTCCGCTTTCATGCTCGGCAACGTCCCATTTCGCATCTACCCATCTGCCTTCGTATTCCGGCTTTTCGCGGTTCATCACCACGTTGGGGCAGTCGCTCTTGTGAAGGGATACGCCGTATCCGCGGGTAATAAATCCGATAAGCGAATCGCCGGGCACGGGATTGCAGCAGCGTGCGAATTTGACGGCACAGCCCTCCTGACCGTCGATGATAACGCCCGACGACGATTTTTTGTGCTTGGGAATTGAGGAGGTCTGTATCTCGATAGGCTCGGGATTTACTTCGGGCTTGACAACGCGGTCAAACTCGTCCTTTATCTTGCCCGCAAGCTTTGATACGGTTATGCCGCCATAGCCGATGGTGTTGTACAGATCGTCAAGCGACTGAATACCGACCTTGTTTGCCACCGCCTGCAATATCTCGGCCTTTTGAGCGTTTGTGTAGGGACGGTTGAACTTTTTGAGCTCGCGATCGAGCTCGGCTTTGCCTACGAGGATATTTTCGGGGCGCTGTTCCTTTTTGAACCACTGGCGGATTTTAGTCCTTGCTGCGCTCGTTTTAACGATCTTGAGCCAGTCGCGGCGGGGACCCTTTGTCTGCGACGAGGTCAAAATCTCGACGATCTCGCCGTTTTGAGGTACGCGGTCGATGGGAACTATCATGCCGTTGATCTTGGCACCCACCATCTTGTTGCCCACGCCCGAGTGAATGGCGTATGCAAAGTCGATAACGGTCGAGCCCTGAGGCAGGGCAATAACGTCGCCCTTGGGGGTAAATACGAAGGTCTCGTCGTGGAATATATCGATCTTGAGCGCGCTGAGGAATTCTTCGTGGTCGCGGGTGTCGTCCTCGGCCTCGATAAGCTTTGCGACCCATTCGAGCTTCTTGTCGATTTCCTCGCGCGATTTTTCGCCCGACTTGTATTTCCAATGCGCTGCGATACCGTACTCGGCAACGTGGTGCATCTCGCGGGTACGGATCTGTACTTCAAAGGGAATACCGTCGCGTCCGATTACCGTCGTGTGAAGCGAGCGGGACATATTGGGCTTCGGAGTGGAGATGTAGTCCTTGAATCGGCCGGGAATCGAATTGAAAAGTTCGTGGATAAGACCGAGCACCTGATAGCATTCAAGCTCGGTATTAACGATAACGCGGAGCGCGTAAAAGTCGTATATCTCGTCGAAGCTCTTGTTCTGCTCGTACATCTTGCGGTATATAGAATATACCGATTTGACACGTCCCTCAAGCTGGAAGCTTATTTCGTTGTCGGTCAGCTTGTCGGACACCGTTGCGCGGGCGTTGTCGATAAAGGAACGGTTGAGTCCGTATTTGAGCTCGATGTCGCGCTTGACCTCGGCAAAGCCGATCGGATCGAGATAGCTCAGCGCCAGGTTTTCAAGCTCCTGCTTCATGCGCTGCATACCGAGTCGGTGCGCGAGCGGAGCATAGACCTGCATCGTTTCAAGCGCGGTCATGCGGCGCTTGTTTTCGGGCTTTGCATCAAGGGTGCGCATGTTGTGAAGTCGGTCACACAGCTTGATGAATATTACTCTGATATCCTTCGCCATTGCAAGGAGCATCTTGCGAAGGTTTTCAACGTGTTCCTCTTCCTTGTCCTCAAAGGGGATCTGGACGAGCTTTGTAAGACCGTCAACAAGCTGGGCGACCTGATCGCCGAACTCCTTTGTAAGGGTATCAAGGCAGACCTTTGTGCCGCAGTCCTCGATGGTATCGTGGAGCAGAGCGGCACAGATGGAATCGGTGTCCAGCCCGAGCGTTGCGGCTATCTCTGCAACGGCGATGGGATGGGAGATGTATGCCTCGCCGCTGTTGCGGAACTGACCCTCGTGAAGGTCGTTTGCATACAGATATGCTTTGTTTATCTTTTCGATATCGTAGTGCTTGCCCGTCTTTTCAAGACTCTGTATAAGCCGTTTGGTATCTTCTTCGCTGTTTTACAAGGTGTTACCCTCCAATGATGAGTATTGTTACGCGTCGGTATCGTGTCTTAAAGTGCGGCGGAGCTTGCGGTAGATGCCGCAGCGCTCAAGGCAGACCTTTATGCCGATGGGATTGACGCTTACGCGGAAGAGATC
>JAZSMZ010000033.1:0-2047 GCA_045536155.1 Eubacteriales bacterium | reverse complement strand
GGCTCCGATAACGTCTGTAACTTCATTTTGGGGAATAATTCCGAGTGAATAGAATGCCATGTCGGACAGCTCGTTGTTCTTATCAAGAATAAGAACGATCTCGCCTTCATTTTCGGGCCAGGAGCCGTAAATGAGCTCGTGGCTGTCCTTGTACGAATCTGATACAAGAGTACCATCGGAAGAAGGAAGAATCTGCTCCCAAAGATTGATCATTGATACCTGGTTTGATGCAGAGCCAAACATGCTTTTTCCGTTTGCGTCAGTCATAGCGCCGGTGATGTCGCAGGGAACGTACTTGCCTTCGGTATTGAGCACATAAGCGTTAATTCTTATATTATAGCCGTATTGAATCGAGTCAACCAGACCGTGAAGTTCTTCATTGCTTTCAAGCCAATTTTTAAAGGAAGCAAGGTCGTTTTTCCGCTTCTCCTGGACAAAGAGTGCATTGAATATGGTATACATCTGCGGATTTGAGTATACGGCGTCAAGCTCGTGATCGCCGCCCTCTGCAGTTCTTTCTGCTGAGCTTGCAAGCGCCTGCATAATGGCTCCCATGCCGTCATCCTCATGCATGATCTGGATGGGATAGGAAGACAGAGTATCCTTCTGCACTGTGTCAATATAGGCCTGTACACCGGTAGAGAGCGCCAAAATCAAGGCAATACCGATTATACCGATAGATCCTGCAAATGACGTCAGAAAGGTTCTGGCGCGCTTTGTCATAAGGTTGTTGAAGGACAGAAAGAATGCAGTTGCAAGAGACATGGCGCGGAGCCGTTTATTCTTTGATTTTTTTGCCTTCTTATCAATCGACAAAATAGTATTCTCATCGTCGGTATAAGGATTGGTGTCGTTCTTAACACAACCGTCAAGAAGAGTTACTATACGGGATGAGTATTCTTCTGCAAGCTCACGGTTGTGTGTTACCATAATAACAAGACGGTCTTTCGATACTTCGCGCAGAATATCCATTATCTGTACGCTCGTCTGGGAATCAAGTGCTCCGGTGGGCTCATCAGCCAATAGTATCTCAGGGTCATTTACCAATGCACGCGCGATGGCAACTCTCTGCATCTGTCCGCCTGACATCTGACTTGGACGTTTTTTGATCTGATCTCCCAGTCCCACTTTTTCTAGTGCCGCAATTGCACGCTTTTTTCTTTCGGCTTTTGATACACCGGAAAGAGTCAAGGCAAGCTCAACGTTTGAAAGTACACTCTGGTGGGGAATAAGATTATAACTCTGGAATACAAAACCAATGGAGTGGTTGCGGTACGCGTCCCAATCCGAGTCCTTGAAATCTTTTGTTGAACGTCCCGAGATTATGATATCACCCGAGGTGTATCGGTCAAGGCCGCCTATAATGTTTAAGAGGGTCGTTTTACCGCAGCCGGACGGTCCGAGAATCGAAACAAATTCGCTTTTCCTGAACGAAAGATCGATTCCGCGAAGAGCTTCAACCTTTTCGTCGTACAGCTGATAATTCTTGATAACTTTTTTTAAAGTGAGCATGTTTACCGCTTTCTGTGTATAAAATTATAACTTATAGGTATATATTAGCAAATGAAACTGTTTCATTCTATATTAAAATAAGTCATTTTTATTAAATTTGAAATAACTGTCTTTTAATACAGTTTAAATTTATTTTATATTTGTTAAACTAATGTAAATTTGCTACAAAAGACTTGATTTTTACTCTTTTTGAATGTACAATAGTCTTTGTTGTTGGCACTCTTGGCAAATGAGTGCTAACGCCATGAAATGTCAAAAATATTATATTTTATATTAGGAGGAGAACACAATGACTATTAAGCCTTTGGCTGACCGTGTTGTCATCAAGCTCGTTGAAGCAGAAGAAACCACAAAGGGAGGCATCATCCTCACAGCTTCGGCTAAGGAAAAGCCCCAGGTTGCAGAAGTAATCGCAGTAGGACCCGGCGGAATGGTTGACGGAAAAGAGATCGTTATGACCGTAATACCGGGCGATAAGGTTATCACCAGCAAATATTCAGGAACAGAAGTCAAGTGCGGCGACGAACAGGAAACT
>JAZSMZ010000119.1:0-33514 GCA_045536155.1 Eubacteriales bacterium | reverse complement strand
AGGTGCGGTTACTTCTGTACCGTCATCCCATGCATGGTTGTCTCCGCAGGCATCCCATACAACTTCTACTTCGTCACAGTTTGCGCATTCTTTGAAAATCTGTGTACCGGCTTCATTGTACTGTTCAGCACCAAATTCGTGACCCGTAGCCAGAACAAGTTCTGAGATAGTTTCTCCACAAACGGAGCATACATACTCAATAGAACCGTCCTTATCACATGTTACTTCTTTAGTGATATTAACTTCGGAAGAATCTTCCGGTGGGGTATGCTGTTCTGTTTTTTCGATAGAGTAATATTTTGAATAATCACAACCATCAACAGAACATGTGGTTTTTCCAATTCCGTTCTTACTACAAGTTGCAGTTTTGATAATACTTTCCACATAACTGTGTTCATGATCTGCTTCTTCAATAGCTGATACTGAAGTCGGGAACATGGAGATAAGCATTAAACACGAAAGCAGTAAAGAAAGGAACTTCTTTTTTTGTCTCATGGTGAGTCCTCCATATGAAATTTTCTTGGATTTATGGTTTGCCTATAAAGTTTATCGCTAAGAAGAATCATTTTTCACTTTCCTCACCTCACTATAAAGTATAGCATGGTAGTACGAATCAACGAGCAGAATTTACCTTAATATATTATGAATAACACAGAAATAGTGTAAAATAATAATAGGTGGACATATCACACAGATTCTTTCATAGAGTGAACCACTCTATGAATTTGAGACATGCTATATAATAATGTAGAAAACAATCGTATACTCAAGTTTGACGATTATATCTGACGGCTTACACAGGAACAGCCAATTTTTCAAGGTACTGTCGCTTTGCTTCCAGTGATGGATGCACATAACGATTCATCGTAATCTTCACATTGGAATGTCCTAATATTTCACTCAGGGACTTGATGTCCACTCCTTCCTCCACACATCGGGTAGCAAATGTGTGACGGATTGTATGGAAGGTGTATTCCGGTAATCCGCAGATAGACAACTGCCTTTTATAGAAATACAGATATGATCTTGTTTCCTCCGGCTTATTGGTATCCGTCAAAATGAAATGATCAGGTGATGATGCAAATGCCGATAATCGGTCAATGAGAAACGATGGCAGCGGTATCATTCTGATAGAAGATTCTGTTTTCGGTGTACTGATCACCACACGTGTTTTATTCACAGAACCTCCTGTATAATCGTGAAGCCGCTGAAGTGTGTGATTGATGTGCAGAATCCCATTGTCCAAATCAATATCATCCCATCGGAGAGCACAAAGCTCACCAATTCGAATTCCTGTATACAGCGCAAGGAAAATACCGAAAGAACGCATATCATCACGTTCAAGAACATATCGTTCAAGATCGGTTCGCTCCTTGTGAAGCAATACTGTAACTTTGTTGTCAGAAACTTTCAACGGAGAATGATACCGTGCCTTGCTCATACTCTCAGACGGCAGAATATTCTTATCTACTCCGTAAGCAATCAGAAGTCGGTACACCGATAAAATGTCCTGAATTGTTTTAGGTGCAAGCCCATCGGCTGTGTTTGTTTTCTGTTTATCGCGAATGTGCGCTTCGATTGCAGCGACATCAAGTTTTTTCAGTTTGATCATGCCGAATCGTTCATCAATGTGTTTTTCATACAAGTGTCTATAACGGACATAAGTCGCTTCCTTAACCGATCCTCGTTTCCAGTTCAGCCATTCATTAGCCAGATCTCTCATGACCTTTTCAGAATTTAATCTATTGGCTGTTGTAAGTGTGGATGTCTTTGTACCTGACAGTTTTTGTGTGCGTTTGGATTTTGCTTCACTGTATGTCTGACCGTACACATAACCGTAAACAATGTGTCCGTCCGTGTAGCTCTTGGGATACCGAGCTTCCCAGCGTCCATCCTTTCGCTTGTAAATATTTTCGCCTCGTCTTGCCATGATTTACCTCCTTGTTCTTTTATGACGATGTATGTGACGGCTTAAAAGTCTTGCATCTTTTTTTGTGCAAGTGCCGTGTATGAACTAATTGTGAATTTTTTTCGTATTATCCGATATTGATTGCTTTTTCAAGGGATTTATGGTATAATGATTAGGAATAAAATGAGGATATCATGCTGGCACGAGTCAAAAGCATATCTACCTCGGGCGATTCACAGTCAGAATCCATTTCATAGAGTGGTTCACTCTATGAAATATAAACGTAATAATCGTCACACGTTTGCACTCAGCCATATTTTTTTTGGCTGGGTGCTTTTCATTTTTCAATATTTTTCTTTTACATTTTTAATTTTACTATTTTTTTGTTTTTTGCTATATATTGTAATAGCATACATTATATACTTTTTCATTTAAAACGTCTGCATATTTACACAATTTCATAATGAAATATATCAGAAATCTTCTTTTTCAGTATTTAGCACGGCATGCATTATTCCAGCAGAATACTTTTGAAAATTGACTTTAATCAAAAATTTTACTTGCAATATCAAGCAATTGTTTTGATGCTGTATAGTTATTTTCATAATTACAGTACGTGAATATCGGTCAGTTATGATATCTCTGTATACAAAAAAGGTTATGCATAATCTATTTCAAATTGTGCAACTACTGTTTGCACCGCGCGAAATTAGGGGGAGAAAAGCAGAAAAGACGCCGCATTGCTGCGGCGTCTTTGTTTTGAAAAAAACGGCCTCCAAGTGTTTACCACAAAGGCCGTTTTTTCTGTGTATCATGTCTTTTCTATCATATAATTGTTCTTTAGCCCCAAAAATTTGGCCTAAACATTTAAATGTTTAGGCGAAAGTCCGCATTCGTTACACTTTTTTACTAAGCTTATAACGCTGTCATACTCTTCGTAATATCGTTTACGACGTTAATGACAGTAGCGGCACCCATGCTGTCGGCATGCGCGTATGCGCAGCCTCGACTTTTATATCTACCGACAACTACCTGATTTTCTTCGCTTCTTCTGCGATTTCATCATTGATGCTTCTCATCGCCGCTATCGGCACCTTCAATACCTGACGGTCATAGGTTACAAGTCCGTTGATCTCCTCTTCAACATCGGAGACCTGAGTATATACGCAGGCACACAGACCTTTGGCGATAAGAGGCTTGAGCTTTTCAAGATAAAGCTTACGCAAAGCGTTGGCAAGCTGCTCTTCGCTTCTGAACTTCTTATATCCGAATTCCTTATCTTCGCAAAAAACGTGTCCTGCCACCCGCATGGAATAGCCGCCGAATTCACTGAGCACCACGGGACGGCTGTCCTTGGGAACCTTAAGGGGGGTGTAGTAGGTGTGCAGGCTCTTAAGGAAGGTCTTACCCTTGCCCTGATCGTGCCAACCGCTTACAGAGTCGATGACTCTGCTATTATCAAGCTTTTGCGTCATCTCCGATATCATGCCCGAATCAAACTGTCCCCAGCCCTCGTTAAACGGAACCCATCCGCCCACAGAGGTGCAATTATACAAAGCGCTTACGGTTTCGCCGACAGATTTGATAAATTCCGCTCTTCCCGACTCATCCTGACGGGCAAAATACGAGTAGTCGCTGTCGCGGTGACAAAATCCCAAAAAGGGGAATGCGGCAACGTGCGTAAATTTATAGTCTCCGCCTCCGTTGACAAAATCCTGCCAGACGACAAGTCCGAGTCTGTCGCAATGGTAATACCAGCGCAACGGCTCTATTTTGATATGCTTTCTGATGAAATTAAATCCCATATCCTTGAGCATCTGCAGCTCATCGCGCACAGCCTCGTCTGACGGGTAGGTCAAAAGTCCCTCGGGCCAATAGCCCTGATCAAGAACGCCGTTGAGAAAATAAGGCTTACCGTTGAGTAAAAGTCGCGAAACACCCTTGCTGTCTTTTCCGATACCAAAGGAACGGACTCCGAAATAAGATTCGATCCTATCTCCGCTTTCGGTCTCGATTACAAGGTCATAAAGCTTCGGATTTTCGGGAGACCAAAGCTCAAAATCATAAGAAAGCTCGATTTGACGATCGGAAAAGTCGGCAGAAAGGATCTGACGTCCATCGTCAAAAACGCGCACGGTCTGCGCCGATGCGCAATCCGAGAAGATACTGACGGTTTTATTATGCGCGTTTGGGGTGATTTTCAATTCCTTGATATGATCCTTCGGCACGCACTCGATCCAGACAGTCTGCCAGATTCCGCTTTGCTTTGTATACCATATTCCGCCGCGATTCGAGCTCTGCTTTCCCCTCGCGCCAGAGGATGCTTCGGTAGTATCAACGACTTCGACGCGGATATTGTTTGTGCCCGTCTTGACAGCCTTGCTGATATCAAGGCAGAAGGGCGTATATCCTCCTCTGTGGTCGCCTACGTACTCGCCGTTTATCCATACGGTGGCTTGCTGATCAACTGCGCCGAAATGAAGAAGGGTCACATCCCTTTTCATCTCCTCGCATATCTCAAATTCCCGTTCATAAACCAGCTTCTCGTCATCTCCGAGAGTAAATCCGTTACCGATTCCGCTGCTTAAGGTCTCGGGTGAAAACGGAACGGTTATCTTGAGCAAAAGTTCTGTCGTCTTCTCTTCCCTTTTGCATTTTGCCAAGTGCCACTCGCCGTTAAGACAGAGATAACTGTCACGCCTTAATTGCGGCCTCGGATATTCCGAAAGCGGAATACAGCCTATATCATATTTTGTTTTCAGCATGATACGTTATCCTTTTCATCGTTTTTCTTCGATATTTTGACAAGAACGGGAATAAGCGCAAACATCAAAAGCGAAAACAGCGCGCCGGCGAGGAAAATTTCGGGAGCAGGGATATACTGCGTCGTCATAACGTCTGCAGATTCCAAATTAGGAAGCGGAATGTTCATTTTGGCATTTATGCCGTTTCCGATCATGGGTCCTGCGATCATGGGAATAAGAACGCTGAATACCATACGGACACCCTGCAGCTTGCCTACCACACCGCTCGGGGTATAGTCTCTTACAAGAGAACCGCAGAGGGCGGATATCAGAATATATCCCGCGATCATGACAAAGCCCGCGATTCCAAAGGTGATGAGTGTTGCTGCTTTGTCCATTCCCTTAGCCAAGTACATTCCCAAAAGTCCTGCCGAGAATATCGCTGATGCAAAATAAAGCATTGTGTTTTTGTTTTTTCTGTCGGAAAGTCTTGTCAGATAGAGATTGACAGCCGCACCGAGTATGATGGCGGCGCCAAAGACAATACTGTACTCCAAGACGGAAAAACCGAGATACGTCTTCATGTAAATGATGAGATATGGCATGAATATCTGACAGGAAATCCCGTATACAAGCACAAGACATAGAGTCAGATAAAGAGGCGCATTTTCTTTTATCACGCATGGCTTAAAGCCGTAAAGGATGTCGCCGAAGTCACCGCTTCTCTCAAGAGAAGGACTGTCCTTGATCTTTATGATTCCATACACACCGCATATGGAAATAACTATGCCGAGGCAGAGGAACATCATGGAATATCCGATCATCTCCACGATGATTCCAAATCCGCCTGCGACTATAAGCATCGCCACAAGAGGCAAAATGGAGAGAATGCCTTCCACCTTACCGCGGAATGAGGTTTCGGTATTATCGGTGACCCAGGCGTTAAAGCATGCATCATTCGCCGTTGAGCCAAAGAGCGTCATCACGCAGTCGCCCACTACAACGGCTGTCAGAGTGATCATAACAGCCTTATCAAAACCGCATCCGAGAAGCTTATCTGCAAGCTCGGGCGACAAAAATCCAAACATGACCACGGTAATGCCCCATATCGCGTATCCCCACGATATAAAGCTTTTGCGGTTTCCTATTTTGTCGGAGAGCGTTCCCGCCACAAGTGTTGCAAGTGTTGCCACAATTCCGCTCAGCTGAACCATCAGAGTTACTGTGGTGAGTGACGGTGCGACGGTTTCAAATACAAACAGATTGAAATACATGTTCTCGACCGACCAGGCGATCTGTCCGACAAGTCCGAACAGAACGAGAACAAGCCATTCATTTTTACCAAATCGTGTTTCGCTCATATTCTACCTCAAAGTGATTATTTTAAAGCAATTATATCACAAAGACGAATCAATGTCAAACGAGGGATTTCTTCTTAACGCTAAATCTTTTTTCAATCACGCAACCATCGCGTAGTTTCCGCTATACAAAAAAGAGATAACGGTTAAACGTTATCTCTTTTCACATTATTCAATAACTGCATTTGCAACGAGGTAGTCGAGCACCTTTTCATACAGCAAGCTGTTGAATACGGCATCTGCTCCGTAGTATTCTTCCAGCATTTCAACGCTGTACATGCCTGCCTCGGTTGCAATCTTTAAAGCACCGGCCTGATACTCATCGCTCATAAGAACTATGCCCGCCTCTTTTGCAACAAGCATGAGTACGATCTCCTCATGGCAAGCGGCCTCGGCATAAGATTTCATCTGGGTTGTGAATTCCTCGAGCGACATGGAGTAATACTGCATAAGCATCTCTTCGAGAGATGCAAATCCGTGGTAGTCTGCCTGAGACTGGTAGGAAGCGATTGCGTTGTCAAGCATATCGTTGACAATGGCCTCTGGATACTTGATAAGCTCGCTTTCTTCCATTACAGTTTCCCAAACTGCTTGCTGCTGATCAGACAGGCCTTTTGCTTCCTTATCCTTTGCCAAATCTTCTTTGATCTGTGCCTTGAGCTCATCAAGAGTATCAAAATCGGATACTGCTGCCGCAAAATAGTCATCGAGTTCGGGAAGAACCTTTTCTGTGAAGCTCTTCAGGGTTACAACGAAGGTGGCTGCCTTGCCTGCAATGTCTGGATTGTTATAGTAAGGATCGGGGAAAACGACGTGAACATCTCTTGTTTCGCCGATGTTCATACCGATCATACCATCTTCAAATCCGGGAATAAAGTTGCCCGATCCGATCTCTAATTCAGCGTCGGTATCGGTCATGCCGTCGGGAGTTTCCATTTCGTCCATGCTTCCGACGTAATCGAGAATTGCAATATCGCCTTCGGCCAAAGGACGGTCTGTTACCTCTTTTTCGGTAGCAACTTCAAGGCGAAGCAGATCGAGTTCGGCGCTGATCTCTTCTTCGGAGACTTCAGTTGTGTAGGATTCTATAACAATGCCCTTAATCTCGCCTATCTTTACGTAGTCGGCCAAGTTGAGCCCGTCATAGATGGTAGATTTCATTTCGTAAACTTCTTCGGTTTCGCTGTCATCGGTCTTTTCGGAATCGGATTCTCCGGCTGTCGTTTCATCTGTGTCGGTTTCATCGTTTGTGTTATCGCATCCTGCCAAAACAAAAGCGGTAAACAGCAGAAGAACAGCCAAAATCAAACTGATTTTTTTCATGTATTTTGCTCCTTTTAATATATCAGAATCGCTTAAGATACAGTCAGAAACTCAAAAGCCAATCACAATCAATAAAGGGGATATTTTTCGCACAGCGCTTTGACTCTTTCGGCAATCTCATCTTTACGCTTAAAACGGGTAGCAGTCATCTTGATGAGGGCCGCAAGCTCGACCATATCGTCCTCACGGAGACCTCTTGTGGTAACTGCGGGAGTACCTACTCTGATACCGCTGGTTACGTTGGGGCTCTGGGGATCGTTGGGGATAGCATTCTTGTTTACGGTGATATGCACCTCGTCGAGTCTCTTTTCGAGCTTCTTACCGGTCATGCCCTCGATATTGCGCAAATCGAGCAGCATAAGGTGGTTATCGGTACCGTCGGAAACAAGGTTCATGCCCTCTTTCTTGAGCGATTCGGCAAGAACTGCGGCATTTTTTACTACCTGTGCCTGGTACTGCTTGAATTCGGGAGTAAGTGCTTCGCCGAAGCAAACTGCCTTTGCGGCGATGATGTGCATGAGAGGTCCGCCCTGCATACCGGGGAATACAGCCTTATTGATAGCTGCGCCGAGCTCCTCGCGGCACATGATCATTCCGCCGCGGGGACCGCGGAGAGTCTTATGTGTAGTAGTGGTAACTATATCGGCATAGGGAATCGGGCTGGGATGGAGTCCTGCGGCAACAAGTCCTGCGATGTGCGCCATATCTACCATGAAATATGCGCCGACCGACTTTGCGATCTCGGAGATGCGCTTGAAATCGATGATTCTGGGATATGCGCTCGCACCTGCAACGATCATCTTAGGCTTGTTCTCTTTTGCGAGAGCTTCGAGAACGTCGTAATCGATGCGGCCTGTTTCGGCATCAACGCCGTAGGGAACGAAGTTGTAGTATTTACCCGAAATATTAACGGGGCTGCCATGAGTGAGATGTCCGCCGTGAGCGAGGTTCATGCCGAGAACGGTATCACCGGGCTCGAGGAGGGCAAAATACACTGCGGTGTTTGCCTGCGCGCCGCTGTGAGGCTGAACGTTTCCCCATTCAGCACCGATAAGCTGCTGTGCGCGCTCGATTGCGATATTCTCAACGATGTCGACCTCCTCGCATCCGCCGTAGTAGCGCTTTGCGGGATACCCCTCTGCATATTTATTGGTAAGCACGGACGATGCCGCCGCCATTACTGCGGGAGATACGAAGTTTTCCGATGCGATGAGCTCGAGACCGTTTCTCTGACGGTTATACTCCTCGATAACTGCGGCACCGACTTCGGGATCGAGAGATTTTAAAAATTCCATATTTTCCTTTATCATGACTAATCCCCTTTGTTTTTTCAAAAAATATATAAACATTGTAGCAAATTTTGCCGTGAAAAGCAATAATATTTTGTAAACAGTCCCGCTTTTTATCACAGACAATTATACAAATTTTACTTAATCACTTACATTATACTATGCAAATGCAATATACAGGGTATTTTTGCATCGCAAAAGGCTTTATTTTGTAAAACTGTCCCAAGGGATGTTTGCCTCTTTTTTGTCGCTTAAAATAGCATCAACGGCGAGCAGGAGGGGGAAATCGCCAAGATCTGCCCTGCCCTCTTTTGCGGCCTTTTTAATGGCTCTTGCCACTCTTTCGGCAACGACGAGAGATTCAAGGGTGACTCCATTGAGCTCCGCCTTTGCCTCGTCGATACTAAGTCCGCGCCCGAGCAGGATACCAACCAGTCGGGTGCGTCCGCCGTACACCGTGACGTAAAGATCGCCCGCGCCAAGGCAGAGATTGTCAAGCGTGTCGCATCCCTGATAAGCGAGCAGACGGGACATTTCCTTAACGCTTTGTCCGAAAACGGCGGCCTGCGAGTTATAATGCAGCTCGCTGTCAAGACCGAATTTTCTCTGATTGAGTCCGATCGTCAGCGCAACTGCCAGGGCATATCCGTTTTTGAGTGCAACTGCACTTTCCACACCTGTAACGTCGGTGCTCAGCGTGATATGGTAATAGTCGGTCGCCATTATTTCTTTGATCTTTTCGAGCGTTTCCATGTCGCGTCCGCAAAAGGTGACCTCGGTCTGATCGTGAGCGACAAGCTCGTAGCTGGTGCACGGTCCGCCTATGGCGCAAAGCGGGAGAGACTTGCCCAGCTCGTCGAGCTTTTTCTGCCATAGATCGGGATAGGTTAAAAGGCGTCCGTCGGGAGTATCCCAAAGTCCCTTTGTAACTGTGATAACGGGCGTATTATCGGGTATTTTCGGAAGAACGTGATCGGCAAACCAATCAACGCCGAAAGAAGAAACGCCTCCGATTATAATATCGCTTCCCGATATGGCATTCTCCATTTCTTCAACCTGATAGTATTTCACTCCATCGGGAAAATCGCGATTGAATTTTGTATGTCTGCCTGTTTTTTTGCAGTTATCGATTATATCGCGGTCGAGATGAGTACCGACAAGTCGCACCTCATGTCCGTTTTCGCGTGCCGGAAAGGCAAGAGCGGAGCCCATCATACCCGAACCGATTATAGTTACAACAGCCATTTTATTTCCTCCGTTATTTGTTATCGGCAAGTTAATTATATTGTCGTCACACACTTTTGTCAAGATGCAAAAAAAGCCGATACGTTACCGTATCAGCTCTTTTATGGTTCTCACGGTCTCCTCGCACTCGTTTACGTTATTGAAGGGCGAAAAAGATAATCTCACCGCACCGTCAACTCCGGTTTTCAGCTTTGCATGAGCAAGGGGCGCGCAATGAAGTCCTGCGCGGGCGCATATGCCGCGCTCGTCGAGCATCTGCGCAAAGCGTTGCGACGGAATATCCTCTACGTTAAAGAGCACGATAGACCCCTCTCCCTCGCCGTAAAGCCTTATCTTTTCTGTATCGCAAAGCCGTTCACGCACGTATTTTGCCAACTTGCATTCATGTGCGTAGATTTTATCAGTGCCGATGCTGTCAACAAATTTTATGCCCTCGCAAAGTCCCGCAATGGCCGGCAAAGCGACCGTCCCAGCCTCGAACCGCTCCGGCATGACCTCGGGCATATATCTGTCGGCCGACAACGTTCCGCTTCCGCCCTCAATTATCGTCTGAAATTTCGCGCACTCACTTGCCGCGCCCGACGAAAAGACAGCCACTCCGCTGCCCGCGGGTCCGTAAAGTCCCTTATGACCGGGCGCGCATAGAATGGATATGCCATCGCGCTCGATATCGATATCCATGCTGCCTGCACACTGCGATGCATCGGCGATAAAAATCATTCCTCTTTCTCTGCAAAAGCGTCCAATATCGGCTATTGGAAGACGGAGCTGGCAGATGTTAGAAGCAACGCTGCAAGCAACGGCGATGCACGAATGATCGCACACCCGCATAAGCGATTCGATCACCCTCTCGGCATCGCTGTCGGCAGTGAAAAAATCGTATGACACACCCTGCTTTGCGAGAGCATATACCGGTCTGCATACAGAATTATGCTCCATATCCGACATGACGATTTTATATCCGCGCTTTGCCAGTGCCTTGATGGCGATATTGAGCGCATGGGTAGCGTTCTGAGTAAATACCACGTTTTCGCTCTCTGCCCCGAAATGCTTTGCCACTCTTTCACGAGCCGAATACAGAATGTCGGATGCCGCACGCGCAAGGCTGTGTGAGCCGCGTCCCGGATTGCCGCCAGACTGACGTACTGCGCGGCACATTGCCCTTGAAACATTCAGTGGCTTTGGGAAAGTTGTTGCCGCATTGTCAAGATATATCAATACATCATCTCCAATTCTTTATACAACGACATCGCTGTACCGTATTTTGTTGTTTATCAAAATCTCGCACGCCCGGTCGGTATGTGCACATGAAAGCGACAGACCGCTTTTGCAGCCCCGCTTCGAGTACTTACCGTCGAGCGCGATCACCTCGGCAGGTATACTCCTTTCCCGAAGCAATCGTTGCGCCTTTTGCGCCATCGTAGGAGATTCGAATGTTATAAGACATCTTTTCATTTCATTTTTCATATTCTTTTACCCATGCATGGCCTTCCATTTCAGTTAGTTTTCTTTTTGACATTATATGCATGCAATCGAGAAAATGACAACAAAAAAAGCAGAACCGTTTCGGTTCTGCTTTTCATTGTTTTTTTACTTGAAAGGATTGAAGGTGAACTTGTCGGTGTCGTCATTGTCGCCGCCATTTTCTTCGTCTTTTTCCTCTTCAGCCTCGGCAGCCTTCTCTGCCTTTTCAGCCTCTTCCTTTTCGCGTGCGGCCTTTTCGGCGGCATCACGCTCGGCCTTGGCACGGTTTTCCTCTTCGGAGCGGCGGCGCTGCTCGGATTTCATCTCCTCAAGCTCCTCAAAAGTAGGCTCGCCGTTCATAACAGCCTCAAACTGCGCTTCGTCCATGATCTCGTACTTATAGAGGAACTCAGCGACGAAATGAAGCTTCTTCATCTTCTCGTTGAGTATATCCTCGGCACGCTGATATGCGGAATCGACTATACGCTTGATCTCGCCATCGATAAGCGATGCGGTCTGCTCGGAATAATTGCGGGAATTGGAGAAATCGCGGCCGAGGAAGACCTCGCCGTCGGAGTGCTCCGATCCGTACACGATCGAGCCGAGCGAATCGCTCATGCCGTAGCGTGTGACCATGTTGCGAGCGATCGAGGTGGCTCGTGTAATATCGTTTGACGCGCCCGTCGAGATGTCACCTAAGATAAGCTTTTCGGCAACGCGGCCGCCGAGCAACGTGACTATCTCGCCCTCCATGTCGTTACGCGACATATAGGAGCGATCCTCCTTGGGAAGGGAGAGAGTATAGCCTCCTGCTCGTCCCGAAGGAATTACGGATATCTGATGAACGGGGGCATCGGGCTTTGTCACCCATGTAACGATGGCGTGACCTGCCTCGTGGTATGCGGTAAGTCTGCGCTCCTTTTCGGTGATTATCTTCGACTTCTTCTGTGGACCGACGATAACCTTGATGGTAGCCTCTTCGATATCATTCATGCCGATAAGCGCTTTACCCTTTTTCGCGGCAAGGAGAGCCGCTTCGTTTAACAGATTTGCAAGATCGGCGCCGGTGAATCCGACGGTTGTCTTCGCAACGGTATGAAGATCGACGTCCTGCTCAAAGGGCTTGCCCTTGGCGTGGACGTTGAGAATATCTTCTCTTCCCTTTATGTCGGGATAGTTTACTGTGATCTGACGGTCAAATCTGCCGGGACGGAGAAGCGCGGGGTCGAGTATATCGGGGCGGTTGGTTGCCGCGATAACGATAACGCCGTCATTTGAACCGAATCCGTCCATTTCAACGAGAAGCTGGTTAAGCGTCTGCTCTCTCTCGTCGTGTCCGCCGCCGAGACCCGCTCCGCGGTGACGTCCGACTGCATCGATCTCATCGATGAATATAATACTTGCGGGGCTCTTCTTTGCGGTATCGAAAAGATCGCGCACACGCGATGCGCCGACACCGACGTACATTTCTACGAAATCGGAGCCCGAAAGGGAGTAGAAAGGCACTCCTGCCTCTCCCGCAACTGCCTTTGCAAGCAGAGTCTTACCTGTGCCGGGAGGGCCCACAAGCAGAACACCGCGCGGAATGCGCGCACCGAGACGGTTGAACTTGGAAGGGTCGCTCAAAAATTCAACGACCTCACGAAGCTCTTCCTTTTCCTCGTCGGCGCCCGCAACGTCTTTGAACAACACCTTCTTCTTTTCGTCAGATCCGAGCTTTGCTCTCACCTTTCCGAAGGAGTTGATCTTTGATCCGTGTCCGCCGGCGGTCTGATTCATAAAGAAAATGAAAAGTCCGCCGCAAACGAGCAATACAAGTACATATGGCAAAAGCGACACCCACCACGGGATATTGGTAGGCTCGGCATAATTGTATTTTTCGATAGTACCGTTTGCAAGCTGCTGCTGGATGGTATCATTCAAGTCGTTGTAAAAGATCGATATATCGAGAAGACGGTAGGTATGGGTAACGCCGCTTCTCGTCGTGAAGATGAGATTGTGGCCCTCATCGATCTCAAAGGTCTTTACCTCGCCTGCTTTGAACATCGTAACTATATCGCTGTAAACGAGTTCATCCCGCTGCATGGTATTGAATATACTCGCCGTGGCCATCACGATAATGACTATGAGCACGACATAGAAAATTATTGATCTGAAATTGTTCTTATTCTTCATCATTTCTCCTTGGGGAACGCTGTATGGGGATCTGCAAAAGGCAGATGTCAGTTTTTCATGTAAACGCTCGGGCTGAGAATGCCGACGTAGGGCAATGCGCGATAGCGCTCGGCATAATCAAGACCGTATCCGACAACAAATTCGTCGGGGATGATCTGACCGCAGTAGTCGGGAGTGAATTCGACCTCGCGGCGTTCGGGCTTATCGAGCAGAGTGCAGGTGCGGACCGAGTGCGCGCCCTTGAGTCTGAGATACTCGCAAAGATAGGACAGGGTGTTTCCGCTGTCGATAATATCTTCGATGATAAGTATGTCGAGATCGGCAATATCTTTGCGGTGAAGATCAAGGATTATATTGACAGTGCCCGTTGAAACAGAGCCGTCCTTATAGGACGACACCTTCATAAAATCGATCTCGACCGGCAGGGATATTCTCTTCATAAGCTCGCCCATGAATACGACAGAGCCCTTGAGTATACAAAGCAGCAAAAGCTTTGTTTTGCGATCGGCATCATAATACTTGCCGCCCTCGCCGTAGTCGCGGTCGATATCGGAGGCGATCTTGCGTACTATCGCGTCGATCTCCTGCTCGTCTATTAAAATCTTTTCAATATCGGGTGATTTCATGTTTAGTCCCTCAGCTGATATTATTTATTTTTCAAAAGCTATGAAGAAATCGCTTCCCGAAGCTCCGTCGCGCACTGCAACGCCCGGAATGAAAAATATTCCGTCGTCATCGCAGAAAAAGGGCAGCGAGTGACGGTCATCGGGTGAAATTTTTCTCTCGGTAAGCAATTTTTTAACGCTTTTTCTGTGTCCGCCGCACACTATCGTATCGCCTTCACGGCGGTATCGGCAAACAACAGTACCTTTAATTTTAACAGAATTGAAACCCTTGTGTATTGATAATTTGTAAATATTTATATCTTCTTTTGTCAAAATCACCCTTCCGCCGCGGCAAAGGTCGTATATCCCTTCGCCCGAAAGGACAATGGGATCATCAGGCTCACCGAAGCTCTTTTCTCTTACGTCGGGTACGATATCGAATCCTTCCCGCGTGATACGAAGGCACAGCTTATCGGGCAAAGAGATCGACGAATGGAGTGTTCCCTTTTTGATGAGCTTTAAGGCGTTCTCGATATGAACGCTTTCGAGCGTTTTTCCGCCCGCCACATTTTTATATGCATTTACGATGCGGCGGATCGTGAGCGCATCGCCTTCGACGTCGGTGTCCTTTGCGATTTTGTCGAGAAAATCTGCATCACGCCGAAGAGCAAAGCACATACGGCTGACGTTTTTCTCGGCCGACGGATTCAGAGTCAAAAGTCGGGGCACGATCTCGTGGCGAATGTAATTGCGGCTGTACGCCGTATCGGAGTTTGTCTTATCGGTAACGTATTTTTCACCTATCTCGGTACAGTAGGCCTCGATCTCATCGCGCGAGCATTCAATAAGCGGACGTACGATGTTTTCGCGCACGGGCGGTATTCCGCAAAGACCGCGAACAGAACTACCCCGTGCAAGATTGAAAAGCACTGTTTCGAAATTGTCGCCGCTGTTATGCGCGACGGCGATTTTGTCGATACCGTGCTCGGCGCAAAGGTAGTGAAAATAAGCGTATCTTTCTCTTCTCGCGCATTCCTCTATTCCCTCTCCTCTCTCTTTTGCGAGGGCGGGAATATCGATGTGAGTGCCGAAGAAGGTAACGCCGAGGCGTTCGCAAATCATGCGGCAATGCTCATAATCGTGCAGAGCATCATCGCCGCGGATCATGTGATCGACGTGAGCGCAAAAAACATTTATACCGCGGCATAGGGCAATATCGCGCATGGCGAAAAGGAGAGCTGTCGAATCGGCACCTCCCGAATATCCTATGAGCAGCGAGGACACGCCGTCAAGCATACGGTATTTTTCTATTGTATCCTCAATGCGGGTAATAAATTCGTTTGTCATACAGTGATTCTTGTCTTTCCTTTTGATAATACGATTATACCACCAAATTGTGTTGATTACAACCGAATTTATAGCATCAAATGTGTACAATTTTCAAAAAATCATCTTTTTGGCACATTTTTACGGTGTTTTTTGCTTTTTTGAGTGAAAAAAAGCCTATCTTACTCTTTATTATTTTCAAATTCGCTATTGATTATTACACATACGTAATGTATAATATAAGATAGCGGTATTTTATTCAAAAGGCACCCGATATATATCCGCGAATAAATTCTGAAATTTCAAAGAAAGGAGGATGATGGACCATTTCACTTTTTTCTAAATTATTTCCGAACTCGTCTATAATGCAAAAGCCGAAAGCTGTAGCATTTATTGATTTCGAGCACTGGTATATTTCACTTGACCGTTTTTATCATACCCGTCCCGACATGAAGGCATGGTTTGCCGAGATTTCGAAAACCTACGACGTGCGTGACGTTTACGTCTTTGCCGATTTTTCAAATCAGTCGCTTCGCGCCGAGATTCCGAAGATCCGCGAGATCACAAGCTCGATCATTGAAACGCAGAATGCGTCTGCCTTTGTCACAAAGGATTTTACCGATTTTATAATGCTCGACCATATTTATCAAAAGGCCCTTTCCGAAAAGGAAATCAAGGCATTTATCATTTTTTCGGGCGACGGTCATTTCAGCTCGGTTACAAGCTTTTTGCGCAATCGCTGCAGCAAGACCGTAGGCATCTACGGCGTACGCGGTGCGCTGTCAAGTCAGCTTCGCAACACCGCAACCTGGTGTGTTGAGATTCCTGCGGCTGAAAAGACAGTGGACGAAAATCAAAAATATTACGATATGATCTTCGGCAACCTCAAATATCTTGCCGAAAACAATCGCGGTGAGCGAAAAATGTATCCCACCTTCCGAGGCACGGTCGATGCCGTTTCGGCATATTACAGCGCCAACCGCGATGACGTTATGAACGCCATGCGCTACCTCGTTGAGCGCGATTATATCGTCCAGTCGGAGGAAAAGGTCGACGCGCATCACACCGTCAAGGTGATCAAGGTCAACTGGGACCTTGCCATTCGCGAGGGAATATACACTCCCGCCGAAAAGGAAACCGAAAACAAGACCGCTCCCGACGCAAAAAAGAGCGCGCAAAAGCCGTCTAAAAAGGACGAGTCAAAGAAGTCAAGCGTCAAAAACGATCAGCAAAAGCATCAAAAGGCCCCCGCTCAAGGAAATGCAAAGCAGGGCAGCACAAAAAATAAGGGCGGCGAAAAGAAGCAGGCAGAAGCACCTGTAAAAGCAGAGGTCGAGACCAAAGAAACAGAAGTCAAAAAGACCGAGGACGTTCAGGAAAAAAAGCCCTCTCAAAACCGCAAGAGAAGACGCAGACGCTCGAACAAAAAAACAAGCGCCCCTGCCGACAAATCGGACAAAGGCGCAAGTGAAAACGGTTAATACGGCCGCTTTATTTATCTTTTGAAAACAGGGTGCCAAATACAAATCTGGGAAGGGACATCATGCGTCCGATGCGGCGAGGCTCTTTTATGAGGCGGTAGAACCACTCGAGCCCCAGCTTTATGAATATCTTTGGCGCACGCTTGACCGCTCCGGCGAAAACGTCAAAGCTTCCGCCGAATCCGCCGACGATGTCGACGTTAAGCTCATCGCGGTGGGCATTCATCCAGATCTCCTGCTTCGGCACGCCAAGGCAGCAAAGAAGGATTTTTGCGCCGCTGTCATTTATCTCTTTGATGACGGCGGCGTCTTCTTCTATAATCTCGCCGTTTTTGTACTTTTGCGCTTTTTCAAGGGTATCGACCTTTGAAAAATAGCCGTCGTGACAGCCCGACACTATAAGTGCGGGATATTTTTCCTTCATCTTTTCGGCGACCTTTTCGGCAATTGAAGGCTTACCACCAAGGAAATACACGCCGTATCCGCGCTCGGATGCAAGTGCAATAAGACGCTCGCAAAGCTCAATTCCGGCAACCTTGCCCTTTTTAAGCGGACGTTTTAACATCTTCGATGCCAAAATCACACCCGCACCGTCGGGAATGATGAGATCGGCCGAGTTGATAAGCGGGTAATATTCATTTTTTTCAATGCAAAGCTGGACGATCTCCGAATTGGGAGTATGAATAACGTGCGATTTACCGCTGTCGATAAAGCGGCTGCACTCGTTAACTGCTTCGTCCATATCGACGGAGTTGAAATACACTCCGCGAATGTTTATTTTAAGCGACATTATCTGCCTCACATATTTTATTTTTACTGATTATAACACATACGCCTCAAAATTACAAGGAGTATTGCCCATGTTTGAGCAAAAAATAACAGCAAACAACGAAAACAAGCCTTTAAAGCAGGTTAACGTATATACCGACGGCGCTTGCTCCGGAAATCCCGGTGCGGGCGGATGGGCGTGCATCCTCGTTTACGGAGAAAGAGAAAAAGAGATCTCCGGCGGTGAAAAGGAAACCACCAACAACCGCATGGAGCTCACCGCAGTTATTGAGGGGCTTTCGGCACTCAAAGAGCGATGTGAAGTCACGCTCTATTCCGATTCAACCTATGTGCTCAATGGACTTACCAAGGGCTGGGCGGAATCGTGGCGGAAAAACGGCTGGATCAAGGGCGATAAAAAGCCTGCGCTCAATCCCGATCTTTGGGAAAAGCTTTTGAACCTTACCGCCTTTCACAAGATGAACTACGTTTGGGTAAAAGGTCACAACGGTCACGACTACAACGAGCGATGCGACCGCCTTGCCGTATCCGAGTATGAAAATCTCAAATAAAAGCAGACAAATACGATAATTCAAGGATAAAAAACATGAAAAAAGCACTCGTTATCGACGGAAACAGCATACTTAACCGCGCATTTTACGGTATCAGACCGCTCAGCACAAAGGACGGTCTTTTCACAAATGCGCTATACGGATTCGTAAATATTCTGCTCGGTCAGCTTGACTCGATAAAACCCGATTATGCAGCGGTCGCCTTTGACCTGCCAGCCCCCACCTTCCGTCACAAGGCCTATGCCGAATACAAGGCGGGCAGACACAAAATGCCCGACGAGCTCGCCATGCAGTTTCCGTACGCTCACGAGTGCGCAAGGCTGCTCGGCTTTGAGGTAATTGAGATCGAAGGGTTCGAGGCCGACGACATTCTTGGCACGCTTTCGGTTGCGGCAGATGACGACACCCACACCTATATTTTAACGGGAGACCGTGACTCGCTTCAGCTTATCAACGACAAAACGAGCGTTCTGCTCTGCACCAATGCCGACACTTTGCTTTTCTCCCGTCAGCAGTTTTTTGACAAATACGGCGTCATGCCCGAGCAATACGTCGACGTAAAGGCGCTCATGGGCGATTCGTCGGACAATATCCCCGGCGTTGCGGGAATAGGCGAAAAAACGGCTTTCAAGCTGATCTCGCAGTTCGGTACACTTGATGCACTTTATGAAAATCTCGAAAGTGCCGAGTGCGGTCCGTCTGCAAAGAGAAAGCTGGCGGAGGGCAAGGAAAGCGCATACAATTCGCGCTTTTTGGCAAAGATAAATACCGCCGTACCGCTTGACGGTTATGATACGGCATATGAGGGCTTTGTAAAAGACGAGCTTTATTCCCTCTTTACAAAGCTCGAATTCGGCACGTTTATAAAGAGACTCAAGCTGGAAGAAAGCATGAGCGAGAATAGCGAAAAATCATCGGGCGAGTGCATAAACTGCGATGCCGATGCCCTTTCGGCGCTCGGTCGTGTCGCTTTCTGCTTTAAAGGGGACGTTTTGTCGGTATACGACGGCGTAAATATCTACCGCTATGACGGCGATATTTCCCTGCTCAAAGGCTTTTTCGAGGATACCGACCGACATTTTGCGGTATCCGATTTAAAATCGATCCGCCATTATCTGAAGAAATACGGTATCGATTTCGGATCCCCCTCGCAATGCTCTCACGTCTACGACGTTACCCTTGCCGCATACGTTTCCGATCCGTCTGACAACAGCTACGATATTGAACGTCTGTCGCTGAAATATCTCGGCGAGAGCGCAAGCTGTCCCTCTGAGGCGATATTCAGGCTCTCAGACCTTCTTAACGAAAAGCTGACCGAAGAAAAGCAGGACAAGCTGCTTTGTGAGATCGAGATCCCCCTTGCCTCCATTCTCTGCGACATGGAAAGTGCGGGATTCAAAATTGACACCGACGGACTTGTAAAATTCGGAGAAGTTCTTGGCGAGACTGCCGAAAAGCTGTCGCACGAGATATACGAGGAATGCGGCGAGGTTTTCAACATCAACTCGCCAAAGCAGCTAGGCGAAATGCTTTTCGAAAAGATGAAGCTGCCTGCCCCCAAAAAGACAAAAACAGGTTACTCGACTGCGGCAGACGTATTAAATTCGCTCAAGCCCTACTATCCGATAGTTGAAAAGATCCTCGAATACCGCCACGTTGTGAAGCTCAAATCGACCTATGCCGACGGTCTTACCGCCGTTGCCGACGAAAACGGACGTGTGCACACCACCTTTAACCAGACGGTTACCGCAACGGGACGTCTTTCGTCTACCGAGCCCAATTTGCAAAACATTCCGATACGAACCCCTCTCGGACGCGAATTCCGCCGATATTTCGTTGCCGAAAACAGCGACTACGTGCTTATTGATGCCGACTATTCGCAGATCGAGCTCCGTCTGCTCGCCTGCGTTTCGGGCGACGAGACTATGATCGACGCCTTCCTTTCGGGTGTTGACATTCACACGTCAACGGCATCGCAGGTATTCGGCGTGCCAAAAGAAGAGGTAACAAGCGAGCTTCGCAAGAGAGCGAAGGCAGTCAATTTCGGCATCGTCTACGGAATCGGCGATTTTTCACTTGCCAACGATATCGGCGTTTCCCGCCGCGAGGCAGGTCAGTACATCGAGAGCTATCTTGCCAAATACCCCTTGGTTGAATCGTATCTTGACGATATAAAGCGTTTTGCGCGTGAAAACGGATACGTCACCACCCTGTTCGGACGCCGCCGCTACATCCCCGAGCTCCACTCACCCAAGGCTACTCTGCGCGCATTCGGTGAGCGCGTAGCGATGAACTCGCCCATTCAGGGAAGTGCCGCCGACATAATCAAGCTCGCCATGATCAACGTCCGCCGCGCTCTTGACGAAAGCGGTATCGATGCCCGCCTTATTATGCAGGTGCACGACGAGCTTATCGTTGAAGCATCCCGTGAATCAGCCGACAAGGCTGCCGAGATACTCCGACGCGAGATGGAAAATGCAGTTTCGCTGGCCGTTCCAATGTCAGTCGAGCTGAATATCGGCGACAGCTGGTTCAACTGAAAAACATCAATATTTGACAAAAAACTTTAAAAAGCAAAATAATATTCTCATCACTATTGACAATATATTTTTGCTTTGCTATAATTTAACTGTACAGACTTTTGAGGTCGAAAAGGAGGAATAATAATGAAAAAACACACATCAACCGTTTTGATCGCTTTGATAGCACTTTTATGCGTTGTGGCTGTCATTTCATTCGGTTGCAAGAACAATGAAGATAAAACAGGCGAAACCACTACCGAGCTTCCCGAAATCGACACTCAGGTCACCACCGAAAAGGAGACCGAGCCCGAAACGACCGTGCCTGAAACAACGGCACCCGAAACTACCGAGCCGGTAACCACTCCCGCTCCAGAGACCGAAGCTCCCATAATCGGCTCGTTCAGCTCGAATACCGACACTAATCTCGAGCTTGTGGTCGACTACTGCATTGAAAGAATATCACCCACGGCCCGCCGTGTTCAGGTAGTAATTACTCTGCACCACTATCAGCTCTACTGCGGTGCACGAAGCAGCGGATGCTATCTCACCATTGACGGCAACACCATCAGATATGCAACCGATCCCATTTCCTTTGACGGACCGGGTGAAAACATCACCGTTCTTTACACCTACGAGACCTCTGTCTCCAACGAGCCTTTCGAAATATCGGCAAGCTGGCTGTTCAACGGTATTTATTCGAACACCGAGATAAAGACCCTCGAAGCGAGCGACACTATCGGCTGATACAAAAATCAAATACGATCCGCGGCAAGTGCAAAAGATGCATTTGCCGCGATTTTTATATCTAAATTAATAAAAAGCTCTTGAATTAGGAATAATTTCATCGTATAATATAAGGTGGAGTATTATTCATTTACAACGCCTACAAAAGGGGACTCACTATACATGAAAATGCGAGATACTAAATTCAAGCTAAAGGGAGACATGAAGCCCTGCGGCGATCAGCCGAGGGCTATAGAGCTTTTGTCGTCGGGAGTTCTTGCCGGAATGAAGGAGCAGACACTTCTGGGTGTTACCGGCTCGGGCAAGACCTTTACCATGGCAAATATTATTCAAAACGTGCAAAAGCCCACCCTTGTTCTTGCACACAACAAGACTCTCGCCGCACAGCTATGCTCCGAATTCCGCGAGTTTTTCCCCGAAAACGCGGTCGAATATTTCGTTTCCTACTACGACTACTATCAGCCCGAGGCATACGTGCCCGGCAAGGATATATACATCGAAAAGGACGCTCTCGTCAACGATGAGATAGACAAGCTCCGTCACAGCGCGACCTCTTCTCTGCTTGAGCGCCGCGACGTCATAATCGTAGCCTCGGTATCGAGTATATTTTCGCTCGGTGACCCCGTTTCCTACGAGGAGCTGATGATTTCCATCCATCCCGGTATGCTCATGGACCGCGACGAGCTTATCCGTAAGCTTATCTCGATAAGCTACGACCGAAACGACGTAAACTTCGTGCGCGATAAATTCCGCGTGCGCGGCGATACCGTCGAAGTCTTCCCCGCATCGTCGAGCGACAAGGCGATAAGAGTTGAATTTTTCGGCGATGAGGTCGACCGAATCAGTGAGATCAACGTAATCACGGGAGAGCTTATTCAGGAGCTTACCTACGTTTCAATATTCCCCGCATCGCACTACGTTATGACAGACGACAAGCGAGAAAAGGCACTGCAGATCATCGAAGAAGAGATGATCGAGCGAGTCGCTCATTTCAGAGCGGAAAACAAGCTTATCGAAGCGCAGAGGATAGAGGAAAGAACACGCTACGACCTCGAAATGATCCGCGAGATCGGCTATTGCTCGGGCGTTGAAAACTATTCGCGAATCCTTTCGGGACGCGAGCCCGGCTCTACTCCCTACACCCTGCTCGACTTCTTCCCCGACGATTTTCTTTTGTTCGTCGATGAATCGCACGTTACTATTCCTCAGGTACGCGGCATGAGCGGAGGCGACAGAGCGAGAAAGAAAAATCTTATCGATTTCGGCTTCCGTCTGCCCTCGGCATACGACAACCGCCCCCTCTTTTTCGACGAGTTTGAAAACAAATTAAATCAGGTAATATACGTATCCGCCACACCTGCCCAATACGAAACGAGTAGGTCATCTCAGATTGTGGAGCAGATAATCCGTCCCACAGGCCTTTGCGATCCCGAAATCGATGTCCGCCCTATCGAAGGACAGATCGACGATCTTATGGGCGAGATCCGCACACGCGCAGAAAAGGGCGAGCGCGTACTCGTTACCACGCTGACAAAGAAGATGGCGGAGGATCTTACCGAATACTTTGAATCGCATCTTATCAAGGTGCGATATATCCACCACAACGTCGAAACGATCGAGCGTATGCAGATCATACGCGATCTTCGACTGGGCACCTTCGACGTGCTCGTAGGAATCAACCTCCTGCGAGAGGGACTTGACATTCCCGAAGTATCGCTTGTTGCAATACTTGATGCAGACAAGCAGGGCTTTTTGCGCAACGAAACGTCGCTTATCCAGACGATCGGACGTGCCGCGCGAAATGCCGCGGGCAAGGTCATCATGTACGCCGAAAGCATTACCCCCTCTATGAAGGCGGCAATAGACGAGACCAACCGCCGCCGAGAGATACAGATGCGCTACAACGAAGAAAACGGTATCACGCCGCAAACTATCGTCAAAGCGGTGCGCGATATTATCGAGATCGGCAAGAAAAAGGCTGAGGAAGAGGCGCTTCCCAAGCTTCCGAAAAGAAGCAGCATGAGCGAATCGGATCGCCGCGCGCTTATCGAAGACCTCACACGCCAGATGAAAGAGGCGGCAAAAGCGCTTGAATTCGAGCGCGCAGCTTATTTACGCGATCAGATCGCAAAAATTTCGTTCAAGTAAGACAAAAACAAATGGAGATAAAATGGCACAGGACAAAATTGTAATAAAAGGTGCGCGGGTTCACAACTTAAAAAATGTCGATCTTGCGATCCCGCGCGATAAATTGGTGGTATTCACCGGACTTTCGGGCTCGGGAAAATCGTCGCTTGCATTTGATACGATATACGCCGAAGGACACAGACGATTCGTCGAATCGCTCTCCTCTTACGCGCGTATGTTCCTCGGTCAGCTTGACAAGCCCGATATCGACTCGATAGACGGTCTTTCCCCCTCGATATCCATCGACCAGAAGACCACCTCTCGCAATCCGCGTTCGAGCGTAGGTACCGTTACCGAAATATACGACTATCTGCGTCTGCTCTACGCGCGTATCGGTATCCCTCACTGTCCCGTTTGCGGCAAGGAGGTGCGTCAGCAGTCGACCGACCAGATAATCGACCGCATCATGGCACTTTCGGAGCGCAGCCGCTTTATGGTGCTTGCCCCCGTTGTGCGTGCAAAAAAGGGTATGCACGAAAAGGTATTTGATGATGCGAAAAAAGCCGGATTTGTACGAGTACGTGTCGACGGTTACATGTATGATCTGAGCGAGAAGATATCGCTTGACAAGAACAAAAAGCACGATATTCAGATCGTTGTTGACCGTCTTGTCATGAAAAGCGATATCCGCGCACGTCTGTCCGATTCGGTTGAGAGTGCACTCAAGCTCGCGAACGGCAACCTCGACATTTTCGTTATGGGCGAGGGCGACGACGGCGAAATGCTGAACTTTTCTCAAAACTATGCCTGCGAGGAGCACGGCATCAGCTTCGGTGAATTAAGTCCGAGAATGTTCTCCTTCAACAATCCGATGGGCGCCTGCCCCTCGTGCAGCGGACTTGGTGAGCGTGCGGTGGTCAGCTTTGAAAAGATCTGCGACGTAAATCTTTCGCTCCGTCAGGGCGCTATCCACGTAAACGGCTTCAAAACCATGACCGAGGATTCGTGGACAGGTCCTATCCTTATCGCAGTAGGCAAAAAATACGGTTTTACCCTTGACACACCTATAAAGGATTTTTCGCCCAAGGCCTTGGAAATCCTCAAATACGGCACTGGAGATGAAAAATTTCACGTTGAAAGAACGGGTGGATTCGTTTCCCCATACGGAAGCGAATACCGCGCCTTTGGCGGAATACTCAACAGCATTCAATGGAGAGTTGACCGTCCCGAGGACGATAATTTTGACGAATTTACCGAAAATGTTCCCTGTCCCGACTGCCACGGAACGCGTCTGAAGCCTGAGGTTTTGGCAGTTACCGTCGGAGGCAAGAATATACACGAATTCTGCTCGATGTCGGTATCCGACGCGCTTGATTTTGTCAATTCACTTGTGCTTACCGACACCGAAATGACTATTGCCCGCGAAATTTTTAAGGAGATCAAAGCACGTCTCGGATTCTTGGCAAGTGTAGGACTCGAGTATCTCACTCTCAGCCGCCGCGCGGGAACTCTTTCGGGCGGCGAAGCGCAGCGCATCCGTTTGGCAACTCAGATCGGTTCCTCACTTATGGGCGTGCTCTATATACTCGATGAGCCCTCTATCGGTCTGCACCAGCGCGACAATCACAAGCTCATCGAAACTTTAAAACGCTTGCGTGATGTGGGCAACAGCGTTATCGTTGTAGAGCACGACGAAGAAACAATGCTTGAGTCCGACTATATTGTCGATATCGGTCCCGGCGCCGGAATTCATGGCGGAACTATCGTTGCACAAGGCACTCCAGGCGAGGTCATGGCAAACACAAACTCGATAACGGGCGATTATCTGTCGGGCAGAAAAAAGATTGCAGTACCCGATACGCGCAGACCGGGCAACGGCAATTTTCTGCGTGTTTTCGGCGCGAGAGAGCATAATCTCAAAAACATTGACGTATCGATCCCTCTCGGATGCTTCGTCTGCGTGACCGGTGTATCCGGATCGGGAAAATCGTCGCTTGTAAACTCTATTCTGCTTAATAAATTGGCGCATGAGCTCAACCGCGCCTACACCTTCCCGGGCGATCACGATCGCATCGAGGGCATCGAGCATTTAGACAAGGTCATAGCCATCGACCAGAGCCCCATCGGGCGCACGCCCCGCTCCAATCCTGCAACATACACCGGACTTTTCACCGATATACGCGAGCTTTTTGCATCCACTCCCGACGCAAAGATGCGCGGATATAAGCCCGCGAGATTTTCCTTCAACGTAAGCGGCGGCCGGTGCGAGGCCTGCGAGGGCGACGGCGTAAAGCGCATCGAGATGCACTTTTTGCCCGACGTATACGTCACCTGCGACGTATGCCACGGCCACCGCTACAATCACGACACCCTCGAGTGCCGCTACAAGGGCAAGAACATCTCTGACGTTCTCGAAATGACCGTCGAAGAGGGACTCGAATTCTTCTCCGCCATTCCCAAGCTGTACCGACGTCTGAAAACACTTAACGACGTTGGTCTCGGATATATCAAGATCGGTCAGTCGTCCACCACCCTTTCGGGCGGCGAGGCACAGCGAGTAAAGCTTGCCACCGAGCTTTCAAAGCGAAGCACAGGCAAGACCCTTTATATCCTCGACGAGCCGACGACCGGACTTCATTCGTCAGACGTAAACACCCTTATCGGCATACTCCAGCGTCTTTGCGACGGCGGAAACTCGGTTATCGTTATTGAGCACAACCTCGATATGATAAAAACCGCCGACTATATCATCGATCTCGGACCCGAGGGCGGCGAGGGCGGCGGACAGATCGTTGCCGCCGGCACGCCCGAAAAGGTCGCCGAATGCGAAAAATCGTACACCGGATATTATCTGAAAAATATACTGAACAAAAATGACTGATCTTAAAGAATTTTCGCCCTCATGCGGCATTTACGTCGCGATGGCAAAAGCGAAAAACAACTACTCCGACCATCACAGATGCGGCCTTGAGCTGCTCTTTTGGGCCGCAGAAAAATACTACTCACTGAAAATCACCGAAAACGATATCCTTACCACCCAAAACGGCAAGCCATATTTCGGAAAGCACCCCGAAATATGCTTTTCGATCACCCATGCGGGTGAATTCGTCGCCGTTTGCATATCGGAGCACAACGTGGGCATTGATATCGAGCAGGTCAAATACCGACGTCCCGAGCTCTACCGCCGTTGGCTGAAAAGATTCACCGAAAATGATACCTCCATCGACGATGACATCGTTTTCGACGGCTCGTCGAGCGACAACCTTGCATTTACCCGATCCTGGACGCGCTTTGAAAGCTACGTCAAGATGACGGGACGCGGACTCAGCGAGAGCGATTTTACCAAAAATCACACCTTTTACGACTGTCCCTGCCCCGACGGATACTGTCTTACCGTCTGTACCGACGAATAAAAATACAGCCTGCCGATCTAAGGCAGGCTGTGAGTATACTTTATTTTTTGTAATCAGGCAGATAGTTCATGGGATTTTTGTATCTCATGTTTGCGCGAACCTCGAAATGCAGGTGAGGTCCCGTTACATTACCGGTAGCACCGCTCTTTGCGATAAGCTGACCTGCATACACCTTGTCCCCTTTTTTGACGAGCGCCTGGTCGAGATGGGCATAAAGAGTCTGGAAATTGGTGCCGTCGTGGTCGATGATTATTCGTATTCCGTACGACGGAGTGCGGTCAACAGTGGTGACTATACCACCCTCGGCGGCAAGAATGTCGCTTCGCATGGGCAAGTATATATCAAGCCCTCTGTGATATCCGTTTGCATCGAATTGCGGACGGTACGAACCGTAATACGATGTAATAACGGGAGCCTCGTCGTAGTAAAGAGGCCACATAAGCGAGTTAGTAAACACTCCGGGAGCCGTCTGCTTGCGAGTGCCTATAACGATGACCTCGTCCACTCTTTCGAGCACCGTATCGCTCGACGCAAGCTTTCGCTCGACGAGATGATTCTGACGGTAAGTCAGCGAATATGTATTGGCAAGAATACCGTCGGAGCCCTTCACTTTTACAACGCGGTAGCTTTGCAATCGGTTTTCGTCATATACGTAGACTGTCTGATACGAATCGACCTGCGCCTCAACGAGAGATGCTTTATAGTCGTAATCGAGTGATACGCGCTGGGAAGATCCGCTCGATACTATTCCGAAATCGACCGATACGTCGACGGCATCGCCATCTATGAGAAAAGCATTTTCGAATTTTGTCTGTCTGTTAAAGACGACCGACATATCGTCAAGATTCATCGAAAATTCGCTGTCAAGGAAGTGTTTTTCTTCCTCTTCTTCGTTCGGCTGCTCGATTACATCGGAATACGGCGGAACGCGCTTATTGGCATCATCGCCGTTTGCGCCCGACATATCATCGTCTTCTTCGCCGCTTTCGGGCAACGTGGGGTCTGTTTCATTCTCCTCACGCTCGCCGAGTATCTCGGTATAAAGAGCATCGAGCTTATCCTGCGATTTTTTTACATCCTTTTCGTATGCAAAAAGCCATGAAGGAATACTATCGCCTACAAGCAGATGGGCCAATTCATCTCCGTCAATTATCGCCGAGCGATTGGCAAGACACGTTTTTATTTCGATGTCACTGAAAAGATCGACGTTTTCAACTCCGTATTGGGCAAGGCGTTCGCCTTCAAGCTTCTTTGCCTGCTCAATGGCATACATAATTTCCTGCTCGCTTTTGCAGATTCCCGCGGCCTGTCCGTCAACAAAAAGCTGGCACGCGCTCTGATATGCATCCTGCACGCGGCTGTTCATTATATCGTAGACATCACCTGCACTAAGAATGACGTCACCGTCTGACACCGTCTTTGCCGAATAGGTAATAACGCCTTTGAATTTATAGAGCGTGCCCGTATCGCGATAAATGTTCTCGGTAAGCATATCGCTCGCCGCTCTTGCATTGTCAGCGTCCGATATAAAGCCGATCTCCTCGCCGTCTATATGCAGTACCACGCCCAGCTCTTGGCTGAGAGTGTTATGCATATACACTCCCGAAGCAACAGCAGCCACGGCAAACAGAACTGACAAAATGACCGTCATATATACGGGCATCACAAATTCTTTCTTTTGTGCGCGCCGTTTTATGCGCTTAGGTCTCCTCTTTTTCTTAAATAACATAAAAAATCTTTCTCAAAATAAATATTTTCAAGGACAGTAAAGCAATTATGATTAATGAAAATTCAAGAGATAATGCCATTATAGCACATAATGATGAACTCTATATGAACGAGGCGATAAAATTAGGTGAGAAAGCGCTTGAATTTGACGAAGTTCCCGTCGGATGCGTCATCGTCTGGCGCGGAGAGATAATCGCGGCCGCCATGAATTTACGCGAGGGCGCGAAAAATGCGCTCGCCCATGCCGAGATCATCGCCATAAACGAAGCCTGCCAAAGACTTGGCGGCTGGCGGCTTCACGAATGCGATCTGTACGTCACCCTTGAGCCCTGTCCGATGTGGGCCGGTGCCATTGTCAATGCGCGTATCAAGCGCGTGATCTTCGGTGCTTATGACCAAAAGGCGGGCTCATTCGGCACACTTATCGATTTCAACTCCTATCCGCTCAATCACAAGCCCGAGATAATCGGGGGCGTATGCGAGGAAGAATGCAAGGCGCTCATGCAGAAATTTTTCACCTATCTTCGCGAAAAGCGCAAAAAAGAGAATACAGAGAACTAATTTAAAAAGCTCCTGATTGGCATTGCCAAGCAGGAGCTTTTTGTATCAATATCTGTAAAACCATATCTCGCCCGAGCGTTTGGGAAGCGTTACCCTAAAGCCGCTCTTAAGGGCGGATGAATCTACGGTGCGAATCTCGCCCGTTTGGGCGTTCTCGAACTCATAACAGTCAGCACAGTCGGAAAGGTGAAGAGTCAGATCGACGCTGTCCTCGGACACCTTCGTGTTGCGGATTATCTGAATGAATCCCTCTCTTGCGGCAGGATCGTCAAACTGCATCGCATACCAATCGCTCGCATCCTTGCGGCATTCGGTAAGGGGATAATAGTCGCCTCTGAGCATAAGATCTGCGGCACGTCGCCAGATGGGATCAAAGCGGCGGGCGAGCTCAAACTCATGCTCGGGAGCATCGTGCTCTACCATGGAGGTGACCGACGGAGTCAACGCATTGTGATAGGCGAACTCGTCGATCGCTCTCTCAACGCCCCACTCGTAATCTCCGTTCTCGTTATCCCAATTCTTCGTATGGGCACGGAAATAGGGTATCCACTCGAACATGAGTCGGTGCTGTTTTTGCTTGATGAGGTGATGTCCGTATCCAACGTCGGTATAGTGGAGCGGAACGGAGCGGCGGAGGGTTTCCATCTCGTTGCGGCGTCCGCCTCCCGCACATGTATCGATCCAAAGGTTGGGGTTGCGGAAAATAAGCTCATCCCAATATCTGAGATAACCCTGAATGTGGGCATTTTCCATGGCTCCGACGCGATCTGAGCTTTCGTGATATGCCCAGCAATCATGGTGAGAATTCGGATGGAAATTGAAATCCTGGCGATATATTTTTACGTGTCCGCGCTTGATTATCGAATCGACGCGCTCGATAAGCCAATCAACGCAGTCGGGATTGCCCAAATCGAGCATGTAATCGCCGAAATCGGGGACGGTAAGACACCATTCGGGATGATCGCGATGAAGCTCCGATCCTGTCGTGACGCGCTCGGGCTCAAACCACAAAAGCAGCTCAATATCGTTTTCTTCGCACTTTTTACCCACCGGTCCGAGACCGTTCGGGAAATGCTCGGGATTTTCAACCCAGCTTCCCACACCCGGCCAATAGAAATTGCAGGGATACCATCCTGCATCAAGCCACCATATATCGGGCTTGTAGCCGTTGTTGATGTAATCGTCGATGCCCGATATCTGATTTGCCTCGGTAGCGCCGGTAAATTCGGGCTTGCCGTCCACCATAAAGGTGTGCAAAACGAGCTTCGGCGGCAGAGGATTGCCGTGCTCGCGAGGGAGAATATGGGCAAAGTACCATCTTCTCCAAAGGTTTCTTCCGTGATCGTCGCCGTCGGTGTATCCGAGAAGGTTGACTCGCGGTGTGCGAATCTTTTCGCCCGCCTTCAGATACATATGGCAGCGCATCTGACCCAACGTAAAGTGAACTCCGCCCTCGCATTTTTCGCTCTCTACCTGCCAGCGACCCGGCCAGCCGATACCGATGCGGATCCCATAGGAATCGAACTGATATTTCATAAAAGGGGATGCTCCGTTGCAGGCGGTCATATCCATGGGATGTATCGTCCGCTTTTCGCCGACCTGTTCTGTCCAAAACTCATATCCGTCCTGATTGCAGGTATCGCCGTTGCCCCATGTGAAGCAGGGATTTTCGCCCTCGAAAACGGTATCGAGTATCTTTATATCGGACAATATCTTACTGTTATTATCGCTGATATTTTCAAACCACGCCACCCACTCACTAACGGGAAAATCGCGGTATTCGGTATACTCGACGGTGATGGCAACGGTGTTATCGATCAGCGCACTGACAGTGGTTCTCGTCATGTTTGCATCAAGAAATTCCCGCTTTACTTTAGGCGAAAGCTCGGCTGTAAGACCGTTATATTTACGTCCGTCATAAACGAAGGATACAGGGATATTTTCGGGTGCGGTGTACTGTGCAAGAAGAGGTAACAGCGCCATATCCTCTTTTCTTGTTCTGTTGATATCGTTCATAATGATTCCCTCCCTCGGGATTTGTCCTTTTTTATATAAGGGCTATTCCGTCAGCTATGGAACAGCCCTTAAAAATCAGTTGTTTACGCTCCACTTAACGCCCTGAGGTGTATCGGTAAGAGTGATTCCCTTCTCTGCGAGCTCTGCGCGGATGCGGTCAGCCTCGGCATAGTTCTTTGCCTTCTTTGCCTCGGCACGGAGCGCGATCTGCTCTTCAACATAAGAGGCGAGATCGCTGTCTACGTCGGCAGCGGGATCTTCTTCCTTGATCTCGCGGTCAAGGTCGAGTGCAAGAACGCTGTCGCACTTCATGATTGCATCATACATTGCCTGCGAGCGGTCGTCGCACCTTGCCATGCTCCATACAACTCCGAGCGCCTTGGGGATGTTGAGATCGTCGTTGATCGCATCCTCAAACTCGGCCATGAAAGCGGCAACGGATTGCACGTTTCCCTTTTCGCCCTTGTGTCTTGCAACTGCGGCGCGGAGCTTTGTAAGCGATTTCTTTGCGCTGTCCATACCATCGAAGGTGAAATTCAGCTTCTGACGGTAGTGGGCATTGAGGCAGAAATAGCGGAAATCGAGCGGATCGTAGCCTTTTTCGGAAAGCTGGGAAATGGTGTAGGTATTGCCCAGACTCTTGGACATCTTACCGCCGTCAACGAGCATAAATTCGCCGTGCATCCAGAATTTTGCGGCCTCGTTTCCCAAAAGTCCGCAGCTCTGCGCTATCTCGTTTTCATGGTGGATCGGAATATGGTCTACGCCGCCGGTGTGGATATCAAAATATTTGCCGAGATATTTGAGTCCCATGGCCGAGCACTCGATATGCCAGCCGGGGTATCCCATGCCCCAGGGAGATTCCCACTGCATGATGTGCTCTTTCGGTGCCTTTTTCCAAAGTGCGAAGTCGGCAGGATGGCGCTTTTCGCTGTTGAGCTCAACTCTTGCACCCGCCTTCTGCTCATCAAGCTTGTTGCCCGAAAGCATACCGTATCTGTCAAACTTGGCGATATCGTAGTAGATACCGTCGGATGTTTCGTATGCGTATCCGTTTTTGTCAAGTCCCTGAACGAAATCGATCATCTCTCCGATGTGCTCGGTCGCCTTTGCGATGATCTCGGGACGGGTGATGTTAAGCGCATCGATATCCTTCATGAACACGCTCGTATAGTATTCGGCGATCTCCCAGGGAGTCTTTTTCTGCTCGCGGGCAGTCTTTGCCATCTTGTCTTCACCGTCATCACCGTCGGAAACGAGGTGACCTACGTCGGTGATGTTCATGACGTGCTTTAACTCATATCCGTTATATTTGAGTGCGCGGCGCAAAAGGTCCATGAATACGTAAGTACGCATGTTACCGATATGCGCATAGCTGTAAACGGTGGGACCGCAGCTGTATATACGGACGGTATTACCCTCAAGAGGGGAAAATTCATCTCTTTGACGTGTCAGCGTGTTGTAGAATTTCATTTTTCTGTTTTCTCCAATTGTTCTATCTTTTTTTGCAGTTTGTCAATTTCAACTCTCAGCTTGCATATCTCTTGAGCGACGGGGTCGGGGATATGTATCTGGTCGAGGTCGGCGCACGGTGTTACCTTCTGACCCGATCTCTTGACCACTCTCGCCGGAATACCGACGGCGGTCGAATTTTCGGGAATTGCTTCAAGCACGACCGCATTTGCGGCGATCTTGGTGTTATCACCTATTTTGAAGGGACCGAGCACCTTGGCACCCGCGCCTACCATTACGTTGTTTCCGAGTGTGGGGTGACGTTTTCCAACGTCCTTACCCGTACCACCGAGGGTTACACCCTGATAAAGCGTGCAGTTGTCGCCGATCTCAGTGGTTTCACCGATAACGACCGCGCTGCCGTGGTCGATAAACAGCCCCTTGCCTATCGTAGCGCCGGGATGTATCTCGATTCCGGTAAGGAAGCGTGCGGTCTGGCTTATGCAGCGTGCGGCGAAGTAGTCGCCTCTTTTGTAAAGTATATGCGCCAGGCGGTAGGCGAGCAGAGCGTGTACTCCCGAATACAGGAGCAGTATTTCGGCTGTGCTTCGTGCCGCAGGGTCGCGCTCGCGTACGGCGTTGACGTCGTACGATATCAAGTCGGATCGTAGCCATGTCGTTCTGTGAGCCAA
>JAZSMZ010000113.1:0-2862 GCA_045536155.1 Eubacteriales bacterium | reverse complement strand
CGACTTGTCATCTCGGCTACAAGGGAGTCACCGTTATCGCACTGCACGATGAACAATTCGCATCCGATGCGGCTCGCCTCCGCGAATGCGGCGCTATTACGGTTTACAACCCCGGTCAGCTGGCATCAACTATCCGCGGTGCGATCAAGGAGCCTATCACGTTCAATGACTACTGTCCTTCAGTGCTCTCGCTCTGCCGCGAAAACGAAAACGGACGCTCATATCTTCTTGTAAACACCTCCGACAATGCAATTTCCACCACCGCTTGTCTTTGCGATATGCCCGAAAAGATCACGCTGTACGATCCGCTTTGCGATCGCGTGATCGATGAATATCCGAGCGGAAAAGTAGATATCGAAATTGAGCCCTACGGCTTTGTGACGATAATATAAATCAATATAAAAAAAGACCGACGTATCGGTCTTTTTTTTTGCTTAATATTTCTTTTCAACAAGTGCACAGACGAGCTTATACGTTCTCTCGCAGGAGGCAAGCTCCATGCGCTCGTCGGGCGAATGGATGTCATAGAGATTGGGACCGATCGCAATGGCATCGATCTCCTTGTTTTGCGCCTTGGCAATGCCCGATGTGATAATTCCGCATTCGAGTCCCGCATGTATAGCATCAAGATGCCCCTCTTTGCCGAAAAGCTCGGCAAAGGTATCGAGATAGCTCTGCTGAAGAGGACATTTTTTAAATTTCCATCCGGGATATCTGCCGCTGTGCTCAGCCTTGGCTCCGAGTCTTACAGCAACTCTGTCAATGTTCAGCTTGATTCTGTCAAGCTGACTTACAACCGACGAACGGCTCATAAAATGAATAACGACAGTATTTTCTTCGGTGGTAATAACGCCAAGATTTGTAGACGCTTCTACCATTCCCTCTTTTTCAGACGACATTGCCACAATGCCGTGCGGGGAGATAAACATGCCGTCAATAACACTTGCACTTTGTGAAAAGGTCATCATCGTATCGGTTGCTTGCGCTTTATTGACGTGAATTCTGAATCCTCTGTCAACAGACGATATCATATCGCGTGAGACAGTCGCGCCGATCTTTTTGATCTCTTCCTTTGCCGCCTCGGTATCAAAAACGGAGATGACCGCCTCGCATTCGCGCGCTATTGCGTTTCTCTTGCTTCCGCCGTTTACCGAGATGAGATTGAAGGGCATCTTGTCGTAAAGGAGCTCGAGAACAAGACCCATGACTCTGTTTGCCGAAAGACGGTTTTTATCGATATCGGCGCCCGAATGTCCGCCGGCAAGGCCGAACACCTTGATGCTAATAGCCTTGTTTTGGAAAGGTATGGTGTCACATTCAAAGGTAAGCGTGCTGTCTTCGCCGCCCGCGCAGGAGGTGCATGCTGCACCCTCTCCCTCGTAGTCAAGATTTATAAGCTTGTCGGCCGTGATGCGCGAATAGTCAAATCCGTCGGCTCCGTCCATTCCCGTTTCCTCGGATACGGTAAAGAGGAATTCCAGCTTGGGACAGCTGATGCTCTCGTCGATTGCGAGGGCCAGCATCATCGCAACGGCAATACCGTCGTCGCCGCCGAGAGTGGTACCGTCGGCTGACAAAAATCCGTCTTCAACGCGCAATTTCAGCCCGTCGTGCTCGAAATCGTGCACGGTATCGCTGTTCTTTTCGCAGACCATATCCATGTGTCCCTGAAGGAGTATGGCGTTTTCGTTTTCGCGTCCCGATGAGGCTTCGCGGATCATAAATACGTTGCCTGTTTCGTCTTTTTTATAAAAAAGGCCGTGCTCCTTTGCAAAATTACATATATATTCTGCTACTCCGCTTTCATTTCCCGATCCGTGCGGAATGGCGGCAATATCCTCGAAATAGTTAAACAAGTTTTCGGGCTTGTATCCTTTGATAACGTACTGAGCCATAATAACAACCTCTCATTTGATAATGTGGTAATATATTTATTATATCACATACCTCATGAAATGTTTTGTACATTTTTTAAATTTTTGTTTATTTATCTTATGCTTCATGCGTAATTAATCGGTCAACAATAGCATGTGAATTGAAATATACATAATTGGAATGTGTTTTGATTTGAGAAAAATATTTCAAGGTATTTCGAATACCAAAGTGCGAATGATATATCCGACACGATCATCAAATTTTCTTAAAATTATTTATTCAGGTGCTATAATGAACTTTTACACTCAAAACATTATCAAAAAGCTATGCTCGGTATTGCTCTTGGCCTTTATGTCGGTCTCGTTATCAATATCTGCAATTTTGATATCATTTATTCCTTCATCAATATCTATATACAAAGACGAGTGCGCTCCCAAAAGTATGTTTTTTGACTTTATCCGCTTCGACTACTCAAACAGCGTGATTGAAGTTTCAAAAATGAGCGAAGAAAGCTCCGCGGTCTACACAGCGACGGTAAACATCGGATCTCTCGAGTTAAAAGAAGTCGACGTAAATGTATTTGAAAAGGTAAAGCTGATACCGGGCGGTATGCAGTTCGGTCTTAATATGCATACCGACGGAGTCATGGTAGTCGGCATGAGCGACGTTGACAGCGAGAGCGGACCGATAAATCCCTGCCGCGAAGCAGGAATCAAAGTTGGCGACATAATAACCCATCTTGACGGAAAAAGCGTTACAACAACAGCTTTGCTTAGTGAAATGATTTCAAACGCGCGTGAAAAAACGATGGTTTTCACCGTAAATCGCGGTGGAGAGTCGCTTATATTCAACGTGCGCCCACGCTTTTCAACATCTAACCAGACCTATAAAACAGGAATATGGATACGCGACAATGCGGCAGGTATCGGCACGATAACCTACATCGACCCCAAAAGCGGAAAGTTCGGCGGACTTGGACACGGTGTG
>JAZSMZ010000132.1:0-8974 GCA_045536155.1 Eubacteriales bacterium | reverse complement strand
CGTGACCGAGCCGAAGCGAGACGGGGGACCGCGTTAGCGGTGGAAGGAGCCTGCGTGACTTTAGGCCTGTGCTAACTTCATTGTAACGCACTCTCCCTCAGTCGCCTACGGCGCCAGCTCCCTCCCGGAGGGAGCCTTTGGATACGGGCAATCTTAGGGAAATGGGCTTTGCCCTGCGCCTTTGTAATACAAAGGCGCAACCGGCGATAAACAGAACGATAAATAAGAATTTATTGAATTCTTTAGAATGTAGATTTTGAAGTAAAGGGCTTCGTTATGAAGCCTTTTTTATGTTATACTGATAAAAAAGATAAAAATAATTTTCAAAATACACTAAGAGAAATGCAATGTTCGATTGTTTAATAAGTGAAAAGGTTGAAACCTTCAAATCACTATAGAAAGGAGTCCTCTAATGGATAACGGTGCAAGTAGCTACCGCCGTTTCCTCGAAGGTGATGATAACGGAATTGTCGAGATAATCAGAGATTACAAAGACGGTTTAATTCTCTTTCTGAATAGATATATCAACAACATACATATCGCAGAAGAATTGGCAGAGGACACTTTCTTTAGGCTCGTCACCCGAAAGCCACGGTTTGTTTCAAATCATTCTTTCAAAACGTGGTTATTTACGATTGGGAGAAACATAGCAATAAACTACATAAAGCGTGCAGATAGAGTGTCTGACATTCCAACTGAGGACTTAGAGAACCTATACGCTGACGAATATTCCCTTGAGAGGACTTATCTTCAAGAGGAAACAAAGATTATTGTTCATAGGGCGCTGTCGAAAATTAAGGCAGAGTATAGCCAAGTACTATATCTGAAATTCTTTGAGGATTTATCTAATGAGCAGATAGCAGTTGTAATGAGGAAGACCAAACGTCAAGTAGAAAATCTGATTTATCAGGCAAAACATTCGTTGAAATCTGAACTTAATAAGGAGGATATTGGCTATGAAGACTTATAATGAAATGGCTGAAAGCGTGTTTGAGCGCAGAAAAAAATATATTGCTGAAAGGAGAATGGCAATTAATAAAACGAAAAAGACAACGGCTACTGTTGCTTGCTGTTGTTTAGTTGCCGTACTTAGCATTGGGGTATGGCATGGTAATATAGGCACATCAACACTTCCACCCGCTGTAAACGAGGAGTTGAACACTCCCACTGTAAGCGAGCAACTGAACAATGTAGATATGCCTAACAACACAACAGACACAAATATTGAACCCAACATCGGTAATGGGGGCAAGGTGGATACAACAATTTTGCTGTCTGCCGATGAAGTACTCAAGTCTGCTGAGAATGGCACTCAAATGGGAGTATCAGTGCCTTTGCTTATTGCTTATAAAGGGGCAATTTATGGCTGCCCTACTGAGGAATACAACGAAAACAGCCAGTACGCTCTTTTAGAGAATGGAGTAACATTGAGGAAAAACTCCTCATGTCCTGCATATCAAGTAAAGGACATTTATGATAATGTGGCAATTGTTCTTAATGGCAAATTAGAAACATATCAGAAGTTATTTGAAGTAAAGGCTGTAATCGACGGCAACTCATATAGAATTGTTCAACCGATGATGTCGGGCATCGACTACTCTTACGGTGAGATTATACAGGAAAATGAAGATTTTACTGTTTATAAAGCAGTCAACGTTCAAAACGGTGAGGTTATGGAATCGGAATATGTTATCAACATTTTACCGCTTCTCAAAAGAGAACTTCCAAATTTCTTTGATGGCAACGAAAACTATGGCGACGCTTGGTGGGTAGTAGTACCGCAATCCAACGAGTAAATTCCAATTTGTCTAACAGAACCAGAAAACCCCGACAGACTTAATTAATCTGTCGGGGCTAATTTTTTGTTTACTGCGGATCAAGTATAAACAAACCAATTTATATTTTCTCCGTTAAGGACATCACACGTTTCCATAAGTGCTTTTCTTATTATCTGTTCAATTCGCCCTTGTATCTTCCGTTGATCGCCTCATCTTCGAGAGCGCGGTAATCGTATTTCGCTTCCTCTTCCTCGATTTTTTCGAGTCTGGGACGGGTGGTGGGATGGCGGGGAGTAAATACCGTACAGCAATCCTCATATGGCAGAATTGACGTTTCAAAGGTGCCTATCTTGCGCGCAATGCGGACGATCTCCTCCTTGTCCATGGCAACGCAGGGACGGAGCACGGGCACGTCGGATGCATCGTTTGTGACCGCCATAGCCTCCATCGTCTGGCTTGCAACCTGACCTAAGCTTTCGCCGGTGATAAGGCATCCGCACTTGTTCCAGCGCGCCAGACGCGCCGCAATACGCATCATCGAGCGGCGGAGAAGCAGAGTAAAATAGCTCTCGTCGCAGCAGCGCTTGATCTCCTCCTGGATCTTCGTCAGCGACACGACGTTGACGCTTATGGTGCCGCAATAGTCGGATATGATATCGGCAAGCTCGAGCACTTTGTCACGCGCACGCTCGCTTGTATAGGGGAAGCTTTCGAAGTGGACGGCGTGAACGGCAACGCCTCTCTTTGCCATGAGATATCCGGCAACGGGACTGTCAATTCCGCCCGACAAAAGGAGCATACCGCGTCCGCCGCTTCCGACGGGCATTCCGCCTGCGCCCTTCTTCTGCCCTGCATGGAGATATGCCGCGCTGTCGCGCACCTCAACGTAGAGCACCACGTCGGGATCAACCACGTCGACCTTCAATTTTACAGGCATACCCTCTTCGAATTTGCCGTCAACTCCGTTGAAATGCAAAAAGATAGCACCGCCGACCTCGGCGGATATCTGCGGAGAGGTGAGCGGGAAGCGCTTGTCGCTTCGCTTGCTCTCGCATTTGTAGCTCTTGACTCCCTCAAGCGCAGGCGCAAAATATTCGATAGCCGCCGCCTTGATCGACTCCATATCCTTTTCGACCACCGCACAGCGCGAGTAGGTGGCAATGCCGAACACCTTGGATACAAGCTCCTCAGCGCCGTCCATGTCGCACTGATCGTTCATTGGCTCGATGGATATCGTGCTCTGCGCGCGCTTGATCTCAAATTCGCCGCATTTAGCGATACGCTGGCGGATCGTTTTGACAAGCTGTGCCTCAAAGGACGATTTATTAAGCCCCTTGAGTGCGATCTCTCCGTATTTTAACAGAAGTATCTCTTTCATTTTTCAAAATCCTTCTAATCTCAAATTTCAAATGTGATTTTTGCCGCTTTTGCACATTTTGTGTATTAGATGTGTAAAAACGCCATGATTCCTTGGGCAATTCCCTCGGCCATTTTATCCTTCCACTCGTCGTCAAGCATATTTTTCGCCTCGGTTTCGTTGGAAATAAATCCGCATTCGATCAAAACCGCGGGGAAAGGAGTGCACTTGGTCATGTAATATGCATCGTCGTAGTAGGTGTACTGAACGTCGGGCTCTCTGCCGCTCTCGCTCTTGCCGACGTTTGACAGAATACCGTTGGCGATGTCAAGTCCGAGCGATACCGAGCTCTTGTTTACGTTGAGCGAATAGAAGATGCAAACGCCGTCGCGCTTAGGATCTTCGGCATAGTAGTCGCAATGGATCGACACGAGGGCATCGACGTATCCGAGCGATTCTATATATGCCTCGCGCTTTTGCGGTCCGAACAGATACTGACCGTATTTATTGCGCTCAGCACCCTCGGGCGCTTCGTCGCTTTCGCGGGTGAGGTATATATCAAGCGGAAGCTCACCGCTGTAGCGTTCGTTAATTATCGCGGCAACTCTCTTCGAAATGTCAAGAGTGATATCCTTTTCGGAAAGCTCGCCCAGCCACTCGGAATCGGTGCCCGGATCGTCGTATCCGTGCCCGGGATCGAGGCAGATAATAATGCGCTCCTCGTCGGGCTCAAAGGTCTCGGCCTCGGTTATCTCTTCGGTAACGGTTTCGCTTTCGCTCTCGGCACTCTCGCTCTCGCTTGCCGTGCTTTCCTCAAGCACGATAGGCTCGGTGGTCTGAACGGAGGTGTCGCTTTCGATCTGATCAACTGTCGTATCGGCAAGTGTCGTGACGTCGCTCGGCTCGTCTGCGTAGGCCGATGCATATCTTGCCGAAATGCGCAGGGCAGTGAATGCGGCATAGCCCGACACCGCAAGGGCAACGATTATTACGGCAAGGACAACGACAAAGCCGCCCGTGCCGCCCATAAATGTAATAAATTTGTTATTGCGTCGCATACTTTTCACTCACAAAACAATTATTTAAAGTTATCGGTCTGTCCACGCTGTTTCGCGCTTCGAAAGCTTGTATTCGGGCATTTTGACCTGCGAGGTGTAGACAAGAACGGTTGCAAAAGCATTTTCGTCCCTTCCGTCGGCAAAGGTGTGAGAGGACAGATCAAAATTGTTTGCGGAATATACGTTTACCGCAAGAGTGTCAACGCCCGACATATCGACGTTGTCGAAAAGCAGTCGTCTGTAATTCAGATTGCCGTTTTCTGATTCGACAGTCACGTCGGGCAGATAGCAATTCCCCTTTTCGTCGCAGAGAACGAAAACGAAGGGCTCGTCGGCACTGCTCTCGCCGCTCTCCTCTTCAAAATAGGTCACCGTACTGTCGTTGTATCGCATCGTCAGCTGGATCTGCTCGATCCGACCCGCCTCGTCCTCGACTATACTGCCCTCGATAAAGAAGAAATAGCCCAGCTTTGAATAGCTGTCCCCCATCTTTATCTTGTAGGTGTGAAAGGCGTCGGGATCGGACTTGTACGATGCTTTTGACGATTCGGTCCAGATAAGGTCGACAGCCTCGTTTGGATGGGAGTTTAGCATAAATATGCGCACGCAGGGAATTACAAAGACCGATACGAGCACAAGGGTCATCAGCAGCTTCAAAAGCTTTCCGAACACTTTCCATGCGGGATGCGGTGCTTTATAGGGAAGAAGCTCCTCTTCTTCTCTTTCGGCCTCTTCTTTTTCCTTTATTTTTTTAAAAAAATCCATTTTCTTTTCCTGAAGTAAATATGTTTGCTCCGATTTGTCGAGAAAAAATGTTAAATGTCTAATCACAATATATTATAATATAAAGCGGACGTTTTGTAAAGTGATTTTCGGTAAATAAAAATTGGCAGACCAATTTAAAAACGGACGCGCAAAGCGCGTCCGTCAGGATTTTTTATAATGCTTTTTCGAGCAGCACGAGCTGTACGCTGTCAATACCGTAGAAATCGCATACAAGAAAGTCCGATTCGATGAATCCGAGCTTTTGGTAAAGAGCGCGTGCCGCGACATTCTTCTTTTGGGTGTCGATGCGAAGCACTCGGCATCCGATATCGCGCGCCATCTGCTCGTAGTAGCCAACGAAGGCAGTTCCCAATCCCTTGCCCTTGCAGGCAGGATCGATCGACAGGGTGTGCAGTACCATAACCTCGTCGGGCTCGGCCTTGTATTTCCAATTTGCCGTAAAATATCCGTCCAGCTGGATTTTATTGATTATCGCGCAGCCTGCGACCTTTCCGTCATGCTCTATAACGTACATATCGCCGCGATCGAGCGCATCGGTTGCCGTTTGGCGCGTGGGATAGACGTTTCTTACCCAGCCGACGGTGGAAAGTCCCCTCTCCTCGAAATCGTGAACGCGCGAATATATCTCGGCGATAGCGTCAATATCGCCCTCTCTTGCAAGCCGTATCATGCCTTTACTCCTAAATTATGGTCTTTTATAGATATTAGCATATTTGCGGCCTTTTTTCAAGTCCCCCGAGAAAAATCACCTGCTTTGGACTCGCGTCAGCGCTACCGTCATGTCGTCGGTACGGATATTTCTCTTTTTCGCCTCGGCGAGTATCTGCTCCGCCATCACCGCAAGGTCGTCGTTCCAACGGTACGTCAGCTCCTCGCAAAGCCACGAGCCTCCCTCAAGCGAGTCGGACACTCCGTCGCTCACCATGACGACAACGTCGCCGTCGACAAGCTCAAATTTGATCTCCTCGGCATTGATGTACCTCGTTATGCCGATGGGCATGGAATTTGACGCGATGCGGAAAACGCTGCCCTCGCGCATTATATAGGAGGGGGCGGCTCCGCTTTTGATAAAGGCGGCCTTGCCGTTTATTAAATCGAGCTCGAGCATATCGAGGGTGGCAAAGCACTCGGTGCTCTTTTGTCGAATAAAATTGTTGAGCAGCTCGAGAGTAATTGCCTTGGAATTACCCGCCGACAACATCTTTTCGCAAAATACACCGCAAAGGCGCGAGCTGAGCGCCGCATCGCGGCCGCTTCCCATGCCGTCGCTGATAAGGGCATAGTAGTGCCCGTCGCGGCTCTCAAAGCTGGACGTCATGTCGCCGTTCACCGTCTCCTCCTTCTTTTTCTCCGATGCGCTCGCCGTTTCGGCGGCGAGTATCTTGCGCGATCGCATCGTCATTGTGACAAAATCGCCGTCGATGGCAAATTCGGGGTCGTTTAAGTGAACGCCGAGCGCGTTTTCAAAGGCGCGTCTTATCTCCTCAGACGTCATTTTGACGCGCGAAAGATCTACTCCACCTGCGATCACCCAGAGATCGCGCTCTCCGTATACCGATACCGCGCTCGCCGCAAAATCGATGGTCTTGAGTGCCTCCCGCGCTTTTTGGGTCATCGCACCGTTTTCCTCGAAATCGCGCCCTGATTCGGCGGCATCCTCGATGATCTTGGCCATCGCCTCGTAGTCGGCGGCAAAAACCTCTGTTTTGTCCATACGGTGCACTCGCTCGGAAAGATTTGCATAGGAAAGCGAAATTTTCGCTATTATTTTGTCAATGTCGCGGCATCGCTCGCGCATATAGTCGGGCAGATCGCTTTTTGTCACCGAGCCGCTTTTCTGCATCGTACGGGCAATGCTGTCGTAAACGGCAATGGTCTCGCTGTAATCGCGCTGCTGGCACAGCTCGCACATCGCACAGTTTACGCATTCACTTTCAAAGGCGTCGCTCACGCTCTGCCGTATCTCGTAGCGCGAGGGGCGCTGCATTTTGTCGGAGATCTTCCAAAAGGTTTCGGAAAGGTCGCTAAAAGCATCGGAAATGCCGAGAAGATGCTCGGACGTGGCTTGCATCTTGCGCTTTTCGGCGGCGGCGCGGTTCGATGCGATATCGCCCTCGCTTACTATGTTTACGAATATTTTCGGTATCTTTTTTATATTAAGCGCCGTGATGAGCGAAAAAACGATCGCTCCGACGAGGACGTCGGGCGCGAATGTGCGAATCGACGAGATGCCGTCGACGTACAGACCGAAGGTGAGGGCCACGGCAACGGCAGAAGCCGACGCGAGATAGCTTGACGTGCGCCAGAATATCCCTGCAACAAGGCCTGCAAGGCCAAATATCGGTGCGTGCTCGGGGGAACTGGCCAGTCCTGCGATCATGCCGTATACCCCTCCTCGCAGTATCCCTCCCTCGCGCGATATATAAAGGGTAATAACCGTCGCGACGATGGCAGACAGCGAAAATCCCCACAAGCTCACCTCGCGCAATGAATATATCGCCGCCATGCATATCGTCGCCACTCCCGCCTCGTATAGGGGAGTGTATTTTCTCTGGTTGTCAAATGCGTTTAGAAAGAGAAAGGTGCATACAGGAGTGAGAACGATCGCTGTCAGCGTGCCGAAAATATCGTAGTATAAAAATCCGTTCGATATAATGTTGACCGCGCCCAACAGCGCCGACGTCGCAGTTGCCATGAACAGTCGCATTGCTGTGCTTTCGTCGAACAGCGTCGGGTATCTCTTCTCGCGCGACGTAAGAAAGGTGACGAGCACCCTTACCGAAAATATCAGCGAGAGAATAATAAACTTCGCGACGCCGTAGTCGGCATAGAGATAGCGTATCGCCATGCCGGCAAAGGCGTAAACAGCCGTGTTTGCGCAGGAAAAGAAGAGGGACACCCCAAAGGGCTCGGCCGATAAAAAGACCTCCGCGCCCGAGAACATGTAGCTCGCCGCAAAAACGGCTATGCCCTTAAAAAACGATCTCGCGACCGCCCCTGCATTACCGACAGCTCTGCTCTTTTCGCCCGTTTCCTTTTTGTATGAGGAAATATATCGGTCGAAATACCCTCTCGCACGGCAAGCAAATGACGTCATGCCCTTTTTTATCTTTTCTTTGCCTTCCATTATCTTCACCATCCTCGTTTAAAATGGGCGCAAAAAACCGCCCTCGGCAAATCGTTGTGATGCGATTATACCAAAGGCGGCGCAAATATCTTGTCGCACGGCGAAGGGATTATTATTAGTCTTTCGATTGGGAAATTGACGAAAATGTATCTTTTGCTCGTTTGCGTCGCTTAAAATGAGCGACGCGAGTCGCGTGCGAGCGAATTGAGCTAAAAATCGGCGATTTATTTTCCGAATATTCCCCGAAATCACGGCATAGAGCTTATATTAAAATCTCTTGCGGTATTTGATATTGAAAATGAGAGTGAGGGCGGCATCGACAGCCAAGATCGCGCCCAGCGCTATCGCAACAACAGCTCCGAGATCGAGCAGCTTGAAGCGGAGATCTCCGCCCTGCAGGTGAAGCTGGAATCGGGGACATTCCTTTTCGTCGGAATTGTAAAGAGAAGCGTCGAATTTGCATCCGATCGACATTTCAAGCGCCTTGGGAGAATTGCGCGCGATTTTGAATTTGTCTGCTATACATTTGGCTGTGGGCATTTTCATGTTTTGCTCCTTTCGGATCGTTTTGTAATACGTCGATATTATTCTTATTTAATTATATCAGCATTATACCAGTCTTTCAAGATGGTAATTATTAAATGTAGCTTTTTTTAGTAATATTTTTTGTTAATTGCCGAAAAATATTTATAAAAACAGTTGACAAACGCCCTGCGGTGTGGTATAATATCAAGCGTCGCAAGGAAAGCGGCAGGTCATACGCTGGTGTGGCTCAATGGCAGAGCAGCTGATTTGTAATCAGCAGGTTGATGGTTCGACTCCGTTCACCAGCTCCAGCCTCGCACAGCGGGGCTTCAATATATGGGAG
>JAZSMZ010000116.1:0-9783 GCA_045536155.1 Eubacteriales bacterium | reverse complement strand
CTCTCCGGGGCAAGCATAGCGCGTGGCTGTCCATGCACCATCGGGCAGAAGCCCGAACCCACTATCCGCAGAGGAACGGCACGCAAAAGCCTCCCTCCGAGAGGGAGGGGGACCGCGATAGCGGTGGAAGGAGCCTGCGTGACTTGGAATTTAGATTGACTTCATAATAACGCGCTCTCCCTCAGTCACCAAAGAATTTCGCTGTGCTCAATTCTTACGGCGCCAGCTCCCTTCCCGGAGGGAGCCTTTAGGTTTGTGCGCCCCGAAAGTCCGTCTTCTTTTCCTGACAAGCACTGCATTTGTGGACACAAAAGCTAATCTCAATTTAATCCTTTCAATGATTTAGATAGTATAAGTAGTCGTTATAGGTGTAGTCATTTTCATTTGAAGCCTCATATTGCTCGCACAAACCCAAAGAAGATTTTTTAATATCCTCTACGTTTGCTTTGTCAAGCCAATCAATAACATCGTCCTTGTTATTGATTACGACATTTTTCGAACAAAGAATATAGTCAGGAATGTTTCCGTACGGGCATAGTGTTCCATGTTTGCATGTCATACAGCATTGGATATTTACACCATCTGGCAAAGCCTTTTGAAGATTTGCAAAGGCATCCGTCCATTCGAGACTTTTTCCTATTCCTAAATATGTATTCTCTTTGTATTCTATTTTTATAATAACTTCTGCATCAACATTCAACTCTTTATGTGTAATGACAATGGGTACAGCTATAAGTTTACAAAACACGGATAGATTCAAGAATCCTCGATATTCCATATTCCTTAACACCTCCTCATCTTTATATTTAGTATATTACAAATCCACCGTAAAGTCAAGAAAATGGCGCACCTGCTTTATCGCAGGTGCGCCAAAGGGTGTCTTTTTTGTAGCTTTAAATTATATGAATTATCACCGTTATCGATTCGGCAACGCCGTTCTCGGTTGCAGAGATGACAATGTCCGCGATGCAGTAGTTGCCGTTGACCAGATAATTTCCGCCGAGAAGAATATCGATATTGTAATAATCGACAAGCTCGCGCGATTGGTTGAGCTCGTAAATATTGATGTTGGAGGTGGTGTGTACCTTGCCGTTCGCCGTTATGCAGATGAGTCCGTTTTCATCGTGCTCGATTGCCGTTACAACGGCTCGTTTTATGTATGATGCATTGCTGTTCGACGTGTTTTTGTTAAAGGGCTCGCCGCTAAGCAGGCAGAGCTTGCCCTCGTCGTCGACGTATGCCGCAAAGCAGCCCGAGCTTTGAATGTAATTGCCGTTTGAAACGTCAATCGGCGCGTATGCCGACACCGTTTTGCCGCTTATAAGATCGACTGCATGGGGATATACGTAAACTCCGTCGGCGTATCGGACGTTGTCGTCCTTGGTCGAGATCTCGCTGAGATAAGCTACCGTTGTGAAGTCGGCGCCGATCGCTCCCGACGACATCGATCCCTTTTCGCGCAGGTAGATCAGCTCGGCCTGGCCGTTTTCGCCGTTTACCGAAAGATACATGCAATATCCCGCGTTGACGGTGCGCTCAAATCCGTTTTTGAGAACGGTCGATGTAATATCGCGCACGGCGCTTCCGTCAAAGCTTAATACACGGGTGTCCGATCCAATTATCGCCTGACCGTCGTATTCGATATCTGTCTGTCCCGATGCCCTCTTGCCAAGCCCGAAGCGGTTTCCTGCACATCCCATATGGTAGGTGTAGGCAGTCGATTGCGAGAGCACGACGTACGGGCGCGATGTGATCGAGCCGACGCTGTAAACGACGGTCTCGCCCACGCTTTCGATGTCAACGACACCGATGTATTCGTATTCCACCATATCGCCGACGGCGAAGGGGGAATCGCCCTTTGATTTAACGATGAGCGCGCGCTCATTACCCTTGGCATCGATGACGTTGAGCTCGATGTATCCGGCTGATATAAGATCGGTGTTCGGCGCATCGGATATAACGGCGCAGTTTGCGCTCGATACGTAGCCCGATCCCCGGACGTAACTCTGAGATGAGGTGTAGTCCTTGACGGTGAGTGCGAGAATGCACATTTTCTCATCGTCGGCAACAAATTCGACCGAATAGCCCTTTTCCTCGGTGTAATTTTCGGGCAATGCGGCGATTACGGTATCCGCTTTCGCATTGGGAAGGGATTTCGTGCCTATGGCGTATTTTACTCCCTCGCCCGCGATGTCCTTTGAGATGTAAAGATAGCCTTCCTCTGCGTGCGTAACGTATCCGCTTTGGAGGGGAAATTCCTTGACGATACTAAGCTCACGCGCTTCGCTGTCGTAGCAGTAGAGCGCGTAGGTGGGGGAGGTCGGAACAGTTCCCCTGACGCTTGTTTTTGACGTCTTCAGCTCAAGCGAGCCTTCGCCGTCAATTCTGATTATCGAGCCTTCCTTTGATATTACGCCCAGGCTGTAGGGCAGGTATACGGCGCGGTCTGGTCTGCCGTCGCCGTTGTCGTCGTAGCATTTAAGGGAGAAATACTCGTTGCCAAGGGCAAGATCGCCGCAGGTGAGGATCTGTCCCGAGAGGTATCGGCCGCCAAAGCCGTAAACGATGATCTCGTTTCTTTTTGGCGACTTTCCGTCCTTTAATTCATAGGAATAACGCTCGACCGCTTTGTGTTTTTCGCCGTTTATCACAATGCTTTCGCCATCGATTTCGAAGGCATCGACTTCGGTGAGAGCACAATCAAACGCGCAGAGGATATTGCCCTCGCTGTTTTGCATAACGTCCCACGATTTGCCGACAAGAGAGTTGAGCGCGGCATCGGTGAGGGCATCGAGATTCAGCACCGACTCGTCGTAGAGCTTAACCTCGGGTGAAAGCGTGCCGTTTGGCAAAAGCTCGCATAGAGCGATCTTGCCCGATTTTGTGTATCGGATGCTGTCCGAAACGCGTCTTTGAGAGGTGGCCGCCAGAACGAGGCGGGAGGGGGTATATCCGAAGGATATTTCCGACATCAGCTCGCCGTCGGCCGTTTTTGCCATGAAGAGATTGAAGATCAGCTGTGCGCTCTGGGTGCGGTTGAGGGAAGCGGTGTAGTCGAGACCCTCGAGTCCCGCGGAAAGTCCGAGCTGCTCGGCCTTTTCGATGTACGATTCGGGATACCCTTCGTCCATTTTTTCACCGCTGTAGTCGAGTATGCGGCAGGCCATGGTATATCCGTCCTGCAACGTGATCGACTGGTCGGGGCTGAACAGCCTTTCCGTCGTGCCGATTATTATGCCCTTTTCGGCGGCATGGGCGACGGAGGCGCGGTAATGGTGCTCCTTTACGTCGGTAAAGGGGAAATCGCCCGAGTTTTCGCGCCATATTTCGTCATCGGTGATGCCCGTTGACAGCTTTGTTATCATCAAGGCCATCTGCCAGCGTGTGACGTTGTCATCGGGCGAAAAAACGGTTGCGCTTTTTCCGCGGATAACGCCTAGCGACGAGAGGGTGTTGATGCTGACGTCGAATTCGTCGACGTCGGCGAATGAGTGCGCCCATATGCCCGATACAGTCGCCGTCATAACGGCGATGATCATGGCGATGAGGGCTAAAGCTTTTATTTTTTTCACTTTAAAGATCCGTTTTTTATAAAAATTTTGTTCCTTAATTATATTTTACATAAAAGAGAGGGCAATTTCAAGTGTATTTGATTAATATTCGCCTCAAATTGCTTGCCAAAGAGGAAAAAGAGTGGTATAATCATAGCTATCAAAGAGAAAGGCAGACGAAAAATGCACGACGAGCTTACCGAAGTTGATATAAAAAAGATGAAGGATGAGATCGATCACCGAATGAAGAATCTCACGCCCCGCCTTATCGAGACGATGGTGCAGGCGCGCGAGATCGGCGATCTGAGCGAAAACGAGGAGTATCGCACCGCAAAGCGCGAGCTCAACCGCAACTATGCGCGGATACGCTATCTCAAAAATATGATATCTACCGCCGTCGTCATAAAGGTGGAATATGACGAGGATACCGTCGGTCTTTTCGACCGCGTGACGATACATTACGAGGAGGACGATGAGGACAGAACGATAATCATCGTGACCACTCTTCGAAACGACGTCACCAAAAACCTCATCAGCAAGGAATCGCCCGTCGGACGCGCCCTGCTCGGTAAAAAGGTGGGAGACCGCGTGAAGATAAGAGTCAACGACGATTACAGCTATTTTATCCGCGTCACCGCCCTAGAAAAGGGAACGGACGACGAGAGCATGGATATTGCGAGTTACTAAATGAATATTCGTTGACTTTTTGGGGGGTTGTTCGTCATCAACGCCGAAACGAGCAAAACAACCGATAGTTGAGAGAAAAAACTCCGTTTGGTTGAGAAAATTTGAGCTTTTGCAACTACTGTTTTCTTCAAAACAAGTGACAAAGACGATATAATTTAATCATCAAACGAAAGGAGAGTTGTTAATGAACACAACATTGGGAAAAAGAATTGCGGCGCTTCGCCGCGAAAAAGCACTTACACAAGAGGAACTTGCCGAAAAATTAGGGGTCAGTCCCCAGGCGATAAGCAAATGGGAAAACGACCAGACTTGTCCGGATATTTCGCTTCTTCCGTTGCTCGCAAATCTTTTCGATATCACCGTTGATGAGCTTCTTACAGGGAACAAAGAAAATGGTGTTGCTGTGAGAATGTTGTCTAAAGGCGAAAGAAAGCCGATTGAAGACCTGGTGCTTCGTATTGTTATCCAATCGGCGGATAACGACAAAGTTCGCGTCAATCTTCCGATGACATTGATAAAAATTGTAATTGAGGGCGGATTTAGCATTTCGCAAATATCGGACAACGAAGCTTTAAAGAATATAGATTTTGTCAAGATATTTGGTCTTGTCGAAAAAGGCGCAATAGGAAATCTTTTTGAAATTGAGAGTGCTGACGGGGATAAAGTACAGATATTCGTGGAGTAGTAATCTTATGAAAGTATCCATCAATTCAAAAACGGTATGTTGCTTTCCCACATCCCTTGTTATCAACCGCCTCTTTGCGTGGATTATTCGAAGAAAGCTGAAAAAGAGAGGAATAAATCTTTCACAAAAGGGAATCGCTTTATTTATAAAGGAATTAAAAAAATATGAAAAGAGCAACCCCGATTGGAATATAGTCGAAGTGACGAATAACCGTAGGGGCATAATTAAAATTACAATATAGATAACAAAAAACGGACACATTACATCTTGTAATATGTCCGCATTTTTTATTTCAGCATATCTTCGATCTCTTCGGGCACATATCCGCGAACGTCCTTGCCGTATTTGACAAGCTCGCGCACAACCGTCGAGCTGATGTGCTGATATTCGGCTTTTGATGGCAAAATGACAGTTTCAAAGCCGCTGTCAAATGAGCGATTGATTATCGAAAGGGAATATTCGTAGTCGAAATCGACAGTTCCGCGCGCGCCCTTGACGACGGCATTGATTTCGTGCTCTTTGACGTAGTCGGCCAAAAATCCGTTCGACGAGCAGGCAATGATCCTGCCGCGGCCGTCCTTTTCGGAGTATGGGGCAACCGATTTTTCGAGCATTTCGAGTCGTTCGTCAAGCGAATAGGCGTATTTTTTATCGCAGTTGTCGAAAATAACCGCGTAAACCTCGTCAAACAGCTCGGCGGCGCGCAAAATGAGATCGAGATGACCGAGTGTTATCGGATTGTAGCTGCCGGGCACAAGTGCTCGCTTCATATTCCTTCGCTCTCCTTTGTAAGCAGAGTAACGTACGCGCGTCCGTACTTGACGTGGCGCAGTATTTTAAGTCCCTCGCCCACGATGTATTCATCGCTGCCGCTTTCGCATACGATCATCGCGTGGTCGGCGATCATGTCGTTTTCGTTGAGTCGCTTTACCGCATCGGCACAGAGCGCGGCCTCGTAGGGCGGATCGATAAAGATTATGCCGTATTTTTCGCCGCCGTGGGTCTTGACGTAGGCCTTCCAGTCGGAATTAAGCACGGTGCAGCGGTCGGCAAAGTGGGTCTTTTCGGCATTTGCTTTGATGATCTTAACTGCCGCGGGATTGGAATCGATACATACCGCCTCGCTGGCGCCACGGCTGAGTGCTTCAAGGGCGAGCTGACCCGAGCCCGAAAAGAGATCGAGCACCTTTCGGCCGTCGATGTCGAACTGGATCATCGAAAATATTGCTTCTTTTGCGCGCTCGGCGGTGGGACGGGTGTCGTCGCCCTCAAGTGTCATAAGTCTTGTTCCGCGTGCGCTTCCGGTGATTATTCTCATAATAATTTCCTCAAAATTTATCCGTTGAAAATGCTTTTTTTACGCTATTTTTCTCCCCTGACAAAGGGTGAGCTTTTTACCAAATATATTTTACCATAAAAGTCGGACAAAATAAAGTCCTTTGCTAAAAGTTCTTGTTTTGTTCATATATTTATACTATAATTTAAATGGGTGTTTGTTTGCTAAAAAAGCAAATTTGAAGCAGACCCATCGGAGGAAACCATGAAATATATAATTAACGGCAAGATCGTTTTACCCGACAGAATCGTCGAGGGAAAAGTGCTTGCCTACGATACAAAAATAGAGGGGATCGTCGAGCCTTGTGCTGTCCCTGCCGATGCCGAAGTGATCGATGCCTGCGGCAACTACGTTGCTCCCGGTCTTGTCGATATCCACATTCACGGATACGTCAACGCCGACGTGTCCGACGGCTCGTCCGACGGCATACGCGCCATCGCCGAGGGAATAGCTAAAAACGGCGTAACGTCCTTTTTGCCCACCACTATGACAGTATCGGTCGCCGAGATCGATGCCGCGCTCAATTCCGTTCGCGCAGTCAAGGAAGAAAGCAAGAGCTGGGACGGTGCCGAGATCATCGGCGTTCACGCCGAGGGACCCTTTATCAATCCCTCCAAAAAGGGCGCGCAGGCTGAAGAGAACATTAAAAAGCCGGACGCTGACTATCTTATCAAAAATCAGGATATCATCCGCTCGGTGACCATTGCTCCCGAAATGGATACCGACCACGAATGCATCAAAAGAGTGGCAAAGGAGACCAATATCGTCATTTCGATGGGTCACACCGATGCAACATTCGAGCAGGCCATGAGCGCTGTTTCGGACGGCGTATCCCACTCCACCCACCTTTATAATGCGATGTCGCCCATGCATCACCGCAAGCCTGGCGTTGTATCTGCAATATTCTCGTCGAACGTTTCGACCGAGCTTATCGCCGACACCTTCCACATCCATCCCGGACTGTTCGGCATGGTCGCATCGATCAAAAAGGACAAGCTCGTGCTCATCACCGACTGCACCCGTGCGGGCGGCATGCCCGACGGCGAATATTCGCTCGGCGGTCAGCCCATCTTCCTTAAGGGAATTCAGTGTCTGCTTGCAGACGGCACGATCGCGGGCAGTGTATTGAAGCTCAACGATGCAGTAAAGAACGTGCTTGACGCTACCGATCTTGACGTTCCTACCGTCGTCTCAATGGCGACTATCAATGCCGCAAAGGCGATCCGCGAAGATCACCGCATCGGCTCGCTTGAAAGCGGCAAGGATGCCGATATCATCATCGCCGACGGCGATTTCAACATCAAGAGCACGATCAAAGCAGGCCGCATTATTTACAGCGCGTAAAACGAACACAACTTACTTTTAATAGAGGAGAGAAACGATGGAATTAAAGATTAAAGCACCGCTGGATCCCGGATTTATCCCGATGTCGGTTGCATACGACGAATTTGAGAAGGCCGCAAAAGAGGCAAACGGCGAAGAGCTTGTAATCGGATGCGTCCGCAACAACGGATATACATCCACTCACAAGATGACCATTTTCCGCGAGGGAACGGGTCACGATGAGGAAAACGCGCGCATGGTTGAGCGCGTTGTAAAGACCATGCTCTGGGTACGCGGAGGCTATAAGATCATCATCGCAGGTCCTCGCGGCGTTTACGAGCAGATGAAGGCTGCATACGATTTCGGCGGACTTCGCGAGTTCGACCGCGGATTTATGAGCCGTGTATACGAGCATCCCTTTGAGGTTGAATACCGTCCTTTGTCCGACGCTCCCGTTGACGTTGAGTCGGCCACTCCCGTAGGCCGTCATCTCGACGGCTGCCGCATCGGCTTTGATGCGGGCGGAAGCGACCGCAAGGTCAGCGCCGTTATCGACGGTGAGACCGTATATTCGGAAGAGGTCGTCTGGTTCCCCAAGCTCCAGTCCGATCCCCACTATCACATCGACGGCATCCGTGCCGCTATCAAGACCGCCGCATCCAAGATGCCCCGCGTTGACGGTATCGGCGTTTCGACCGCAGGTGTTGTAATCGCAAACCGCATGATGATCGGATCGCTGTTTATCAAGGTTTCCGACGAGGATTTCGACAAATACGTCAAGAATATCTACACCGACATCGCAAAAGAGATGAACGTGCCGATCGAGGTTGCAAACGACGGCGACGTTACCGCTCTTGCAGGTGCAATGAACTTAAACGACACCAATGTGCTCGGCGTTGCCATGGGAACGTCGGAGGCCGGCGGATACGTTGACGGCCTCGGTAATATTGCCGGCTGGCTCAACGAGCTCGCATTCGTTCCCGTTGATTTTAATCCCGAAGCTGTTCCGGCCGACGAGTGGTCGGGCGATATCGGCTGCGGAGTCAAGTATTTCTCGCAGGACAGCGTTATCAAGCTGGCCGCCGCGGCAGGAATCGAGCTTGACGAGAGCGCATCTCCCGCAGAGAAGCTCAAGGTCGTTCAGGGTCTTATGAAGGCAGGCGACAGCCGCGCAAAGCAGATCTATGAAACCATCGGCGTATACTTCGGCTATGCAGTTGCATACTACGCCAAGTTCTACGACATCAAGCACGTATTGCTTATGGGCCGCGTAAGCTCGGGCGAGGGCGGAAACATTCTTATCGACAACGCCCGCCGCGTTATCGCCGAGGTCTACCCCGAGCTTGACAAGAAGCTCGAGATCATCGTGCCCGATGAGAGCGCACGCCGCGTAGGTCAGTCCATCGCTGCCGCATCTCTTCCCGCAATTAAATAAGTTGGATCTGTAAATCGGCAGAGATGTGCTTTCTCTGCCGATTTTTTTCGTGATCGGGTAAATCCATGGGGCGGCGCCGGTAGCCCTCTCCGTCGCGCATTCGCAGCGAACCCCCAAAGCTCATTTCATTCGCTTCGGGGAACCCCTGCCGTGCGCCACCTCTCCCGAGGGGAGAGGCAAATAAAGGCTCTCCCTTTGGGAGAGCTCCGCCGGAGGCGGTGAGAGGGAGACGTTTGCACAGTGATTGCCCCTGTCCCGTAGGAGCCCTCTCCGTCACGCTACGCAGCGAACCCCCAAAGCTCATTTCATTCGCTTCGGGGACCCCCTGCCGCGCGCCACCTCTCCCGAGGGGAGAGGCAAAACGCAGAGGTCGGTGAGGGGGAGTATCTGCACAAAATTTGCCCGGACATTCGGATATTCGATGTTTTGTTTAAAAACAGGAAGCGAATTCCCTAAGAACTGAGCGAGGCGAAGTTATTTGCATGGGGGCCTCGACGCCCCGAAAATTTTTCCAAAACAAAAAGGAGAGCTTTCGCTCTCCTTAATTTTGTTTATTTCAGCCGTTGAGTCTGCTTTCAAGTGCGGCAAGCTCGGCAATGAGAGTTGCGGGAACTCGGTCACCGATCTTTGCGTAGAACGCCTTGATGTTGTCGATATCCTCAAGCCAATGCTCGCGGTCGATGGTGAGCAGCTCGCGGATGGTGTCGATAGAGATGTCAAGACCTTCGATGTTGATGTCCTCTGCCTTCGGAACGTATCCGATAGC
>JAZSMZ010000114.1:0-6514 GCA_045536155.1 Eubacteriales bacterium | reverse complement strand
CTTATAAAATTAAAAAAGGTGATAAATATGCACGAATTAACTCAAAAAGAGCTTTACATATTTGATATGGACGGCACAATATATCTCGGCGCCAAGGTTTTTCCCTTTGCGGTCGATTTTATAAAAATGCTTCGAAAAAAGGGAAAAAGGATCCTTTTTTTCACCAACAACGCATCGAAAAATCCCGACGTTTATCTGAAAAAGCTGACCGATATGGGGTTTGAACCCCGACGTGAAGAGCTTATGACATCAGGAGATGTAACTGTCCGCTTTTTGCAGCGTCATCGCGAGGGTAAGCCGGTATATCTTGTCGGCACGCCCGAGCTTGAAGAGCAGTTCAGAAAAAGCGGCATCGAGCTTCGCGAGGATGCAGATATAGTGGTTACCAGCTTTGATACCACACTCACCTACCAAAAGCTGAATATCGCCTGCCGCCTTGTTCGCGGTGGCGCGGAGTACCTCTCCACGCATCCCGATTTCAACTGCCCCACCGAGGACGGATTCATTCCCGACAGCGGTGCGATATCGGCATTCGTCACGGCATCGACCGGCGTTGAGCCGACCTATTTCGGCAAGCCCTACGAAAAAACGGTTGAGATGATTGCCGAAGAAACGGGAGTTGCTCGCGAGAATATGTGCATATTCGGCGACCGCCTTTACACCGACATTGCCATCGGCAAGCGCCACGGAATCACCGCCACGCTGGTGCTGACGGGCGAGAGCACACTCGATGACGTCGAAAAGGCAGAAAAATCCGACCGACCCGATTACATATTCGACTCGCTGGCCGAGGTAAGCAAGCTGTTTTGACGAAAAACGCGCCTTTTACCCTATTATAGCAGAATAAAACGTGTAATTCTTTATAGAAATGTAAAAATTAAGCCGATATACGGCAAAAGAGCCGACGAATCAAGGATTTGTCGACTCTTTTTCTTTTATTACCGCCGAAAGTGCGCGAGCGCACAGCTCGGCGGCGTTTTTTGCCTGATCGAGAGTGTTGCCGTTTGATCCTATCTCAAGCAGAAGAGCGCCCGGCGAGCACTGCTGATGAAATGACGATGCGCGCAGATTTATCGCACGTATCGAGCTTGCATTGAGCGAGTACATCTCGCTTTGCAGCATGAGAGCAAACGATAAATTGTCCTGCCAATTGGGGTGATCTGCTCCGTTTTCGTCACTTCCCACGACGATCATCATCTGCGCCGATTCGGTGCCGTATGTAGTGCTTACGGGAACCATCACGGTGCCGTCGGCTCTCTCGAGTCCGTCGCGGTGGACGTCGAGGACGTATTTGATCGAAGGGTATTTTTTGAGGTATTCGCCAACCGTTTTGCCCGATCTTTCGTACGATTCGTTGTACGATTCGAAATCGTGCATCGTTTCGCAATGAATAGCGGGTATGCCTGCTTCATTTAACGCATCGGCGAGCACACGGCCGACGGCGACGATGTTTTTATCGGTATCGTCCGACCGATAATTGCCCTCCTCGCACTCGGCAAAGGCCTCGGTGCCGTGAGTATGGTATATCAAAACGAGGGGAGAGGAGGCTGCGAATTTGGTTCTTTCGCTGTGTGAGATGTAGTATACGGGCATCGATTGCTCGTTTTTTGCGATGAGTGAGGGCAGATTTGGATTGTACGACGTCTGATTTATCAGTGAAAAGGGTGGGGCGCTCAGATCGACCTGCTCGTATTTTACCTGCTTTATTTCGCCGTCCGACGGCACAGTTAAACTCTCATCGGAGATGGCTGTATCCGCGCCAAACTCCTCGCGGTGGGCCTGCTCGCTTTCAAAATAAATCTCGTCGTATATAAGATCGCTTACGATCTCGCTGTCGTAAGTCGGTGTATTCAGCATCGAAAGTGAGTTTTGGGCGCGCAAGCGTACTTTTATCTCGTCGGACAGACCGATTATCATCGAGGCTGACACCGATGCCGCGGTAAGCGATATGAAAATGTATCGAAAAAGTGTAAAGAGTCTTTGGGAAAGCTCGGGCAAAATATCACATCCTTTCAATTTAATAATATTATCACCCCTCTTTTTTTATGACAGACCATCGTTTTTAAAGGCCATATTCAGCGCATCGGCGATGATCGAGGCGCATTTTTCGGCAACGCTGTCGCTGTCGCGCAGGCAGACGAAAAATGACAGACCGTTTTTCAAAACGCCGCTGATCTGGTCGGATATATTCTCGATCCCCGCCCGCCAAAGCACGTCGCAGACGAGCGTCGACGAGTCGACCACCATTGGCACGCCGACGGTGATGACGGGAATTCCCAGCGTGTCTCGGTCGATCGAATATCTGCGGTTGCCCACCCCCGAGCCGGGGCAGATACCCGAGGAAGAGAGCTGCACCGTCGTGCCCAGCCTGTCGCACGATCGGGCGGCGAGCGCATCGATGAGAATGACAAGATCGGGCTTTGCCCGTTCTGCGGCGCCGAGCACCAGCTCGGCCGTTTCGATTCCCGTCTGACCGACCACTCCCGGCGATATTGCCGATATCACCGATGAGGTCACCGAGCGAAAGAGGGAAGGGTCCTGCTCTTTGATGTGGCGGGTGACCACCGTTTTGTCAACGGTGAGCGGACCGAGCGCGTCGGCGGTCATCATGCGGTTGCCCAGCCCCACCACCATGACGTTGTCAAGCGCAACACGGTGATGTGCGGCGAGCTGTTTTATATATTTGGCAATGCACCTTGATGCGCGATCGCTCTCCTTTTCGCCGAAATAGCAGGGATTGCCGATGTTTATAGTAATGTATTGCCCCTTTTGCTTTTTCAAAAGCGCCGCAAGCTCGTCGCTGTCCACCGTCATAACCGACAGCGAAATGCCTTCGAAATCCTCCTTTACCGTGTGCGCCTTTTTCGCACCCACCTCGCTCTCAAAAGCAAGGTCTGTTCTTATATAATCGCTTTTTTTTATCATTTTAAGTACCTTTCAAAAACATTGCGCTCTGATGCTTCGGGCGCTGAAATTACCTCTGCAAAGATGAATATTGACCGCTTTTTGGGCGGTTATTCGTGAAGACGCATTATGCATAATGTCCAAAAAGCGCGTGCTAATATTGTGCAAATACATGAAATGAATTTTAGTCGACGAATAGGCATTGATTATATTTGATTTTGATGTTATAATAATAAAGTACCAAAATGCCCAAATGTCGTTTTTGGTACAAACGGTTTATTTTTTTATTGACTTAGGAGGAATCCCCGATGAAGAAAGCGTTATCTTTGCTGCTTTGTTTTGTCATGCTCGCAGCAACGCTTGCATCTTGCGTCGACCTCGAAAACGAGGACAAGGGCGCGACAATTCCGATATATCTTTCGGGTGAAGTAAGAACTCTTGACCCCGCTTATGCTCATACAGACGATGCGGCAATCAAGGTTCTCGGACTTATTTTTGAAGGTCTTACCAAGGTTGAAAGCAACGGCAAGATAGTTGGTGCCGCTGCCGAAAGCTGGACATATAAGAGCGATCCCAAGGACGATTACTATATGCTCGAATTCAAGCTTAAAGAAACTGCTTGGAGTGACGGCCGTTTCGTTTCGTCCGACGATTTCGTTTACGCGTGGAAGCGCATCATGGAGCCTGAGTTCCAGAGCGAAGCTGCAGCTATGCTTTACGACATCAAGAACGCAAAGGACGTTAAGTTGGGCGACTGCTCGATCGACGACCTCGGCGTTTACGCTGCCGATACATACGTTTTGCAGGTGCAGTTCGAGCGCGATATCGACGTTGACAGATTCCTTCGTTACTGCGCATCTCCCCTGCTCGTTCCGCTTCGCGAGGACAGCGTAAACAGAGTTGAAAACTGGTCCACCAACTCGACCACCATCGTTACCAACGGTCCCTTCACCGTTCGTAACTTCGTTATCGGCACTACTCTCGTTCTTGAGAGAAACTCGTACTATCGCCGCGACGTTGAGCGCGACAGCGTTAAGAAGTTCGTAACTCCTTACCGCTTGCAGATCAAGTTCGATACCGATGCATCTGCGGAGCTTGCAAGATACAACGAAGATAAGGTTATGTACATCGGCGAGCTTGCTCTTGCCGACCGTGCAGAGTATAAGAAAGAGGTCAAGCTCCTTGACTCGATGTATACTCACACCTACTTCTTCAATACCACCCGCGCACCCTTCGACAACGCCGACGTCCGCCGCGGTCTTTCGATGGCGATCGACAGAGCGGCGCTCGCCGAGATCATCGTGTTTGCCAAAGCGGCAACCGGTATGGTAAACGGCAAGGGTGTGTTCGAAGACAGCCATAAGAAATCTTTCGCTTCTGTTTCGGGCGAGCTTATCGCATCGAATGCCAACATGGCCGAGGCTAAGCGCCTTACCGCAAATGCAAGCGAAAAGAGCTTCACCATCACCATCAGAGCAAACGAAGTTGACCGTGCCGTTGCAGAATACTGCCGCGATGCATGGAAAGAGCTTGGCTTTGATGTCAAGGTCGAAGAGCTCGAGGCCAGAAAGTATATGACCGAGAGCGAATACTACGTTTACGAGGACGAATACAGCGCAAGATACTCTGTAGGCGACTACGACGTTATCGCTGTTGACTGGCTTGCAGCATCCAATGATGCCTCCTCTCTCCTCTATCCCTTCGCAAAGCAGTTCTCGGGTACCGCCAAGAACCTCGTTGCAGGCGAATTTGAGGACAAGCCTCACGTTACAGGCTACAACAATCCCGCATACGATGCAAAGATCGACGAGGCGTTCAATGCCGCTGACGAGGCAACTCGCCTTTCTGCTATGCATGATGCCGAAAAGATCCTTGTCGAGGATATGCCGGTAATGCCTCTCTTCACATACCAGAACTATTACATGAATCACTCTGACATCAGCGGACTTAAGTTTGTTCCGTGGTTCGGATTTGCCGATTTCTCCAAGGTCAAGTTCAAGAACTTTGAAGACTTTGAGATCGAAGCGATCACCGTTGGTGCCGAAGCGTAAGTTTCACATCGAAGATCCACGACCCAAGGCGGTTTCGCCTTGGGTCGTTGCGACTTAAAAATCGCGACACAAAAATCACAAGGAAGCGGAGTGAAAAATAAATGCAGACCGTTTTAAAGGAAAAAAACGATATCAAAATATTCATATTGTACCTTATGCGCCACGTTTCCTATCCGCTTGAGTTTTCGGATATAAACGACATCGTCGTGCAGGACGGGCTGGTAAACTACTTCGATTTCGTTTCCTGCTTTGCCGAGCTGCTTGAAACGGGTAATATCGAGGAGATCCGCGAGGGCGAGTGCGAAAAATACCGTGTCACCGCGCAGGGAAGCGAGGTTGCCGACAGTCTTGAAAGCAATCTGCTCATCACTATACGCGATAAAAGCCTTAAAAATGCACTCCGACTGCTCTCCTTTAAAAAGAGAGGGGCGAATCTGCGCTGCACGGGCGGACTTCGTGAGGACGGACGCTACGACATTTGCTGCTCGATACGCGAAAAGAACGAGGAGATGGTGAGCGTCAGCCTCGTTTTGGACAACGAACAGCAGTACGAAAAGATGAAGGCAAATTTTTACGACAAGCCCGAGATAGTTTACCGCGGAATTCTGGCGCTGCTGTCGGGTGAGGTAAATTATTTGCTCCAGTGATTTTTGTGCGAATGCATGCGACTTTGATGTCATTTTAGACAAAAAACACAACTATTTACACGACAAAACGCAAAAATTGCTCAAAAAGTATAATTTTTTTTAAAAAATCTATTGACAAATTTTTAATTAATGTTATAATAATGTAAGTATGATTGTGTATATTGTCCCATTTTGAGGCAAGAGATACATATAATTTTGATATACGGTAGATCAATTTGGATAACAGTATTAACGAATTGCTCGTTTCGCTGAAAAAAGGCGACGACGGGGCATTTGCTTCGATTGAAAAGCAGTACACCCCGCTTATAGACAATCTTACACAAAACCTTATGTCCCTGCCCGACATGGACGGCGACGATTTCCGTCAGGAGGCAATAATTGCACTTTACATGGCCGCCTGCAGCTACGATCCGTCCAAAACAAGCGTGACATTCGGTCTGTATGCAAAAATTTGTATAAGAAATCGGCTTATCAGCATTCTGCGCCGTCGCAGATGCATGACCGATGAGCTTTGCGAGGATCTTATCGCAAACGAAGACGACAATCCCGAATATGCGGCGATAAACGCGGCGGGCTTTGATGCTTTGGTGGAGAAGATCGAGCAGAGTCTTACAGAACTTGAAAAATCGGTATTTAAACTATATATTTCCGGAACGGCAAACGAAGATATTGGGTCGTCATTGGGATTGGCTCGTAAATCGATTGACAACGCTATATATAGAATTAGAGCTAAGATCAGAAAATTGATATAAATATCGACATTTAAAGAGCGAATATAATTTTTAATTATATTAAAATTTCTATATATGCCCAAGTAGCTTAATTTAGAAGGGCGTTGTTTCAGAGATGGCGGTGCGAGTCCGTGCGGGGCAAATAAATACACGAGAGAGGTACTAAAAATGTTTGAAGACA
>JAZSMZ010000138.1:0-3670 GCA_045536155.1 Eubacteriales bacterium | reverse complement strand
TAGAAATCCTTGGGACGGGCAGCGAGTCCGAGAGGAGGCAGGATATTTGCGCAAACGGCCTTCTGCTCGTCCGACAGCTTATCCAACTCCTCGTTGATGAGAATCTGTCCGCCGCTCATCGCTACAACGGTTGCCCACATTTTTGCCTCATCCAAATTAAGTGATAGGCCGTCGCTGCCGTTATTGGTAATGAAATCGCGCACCAGCAGAGCATCCGGATCGTTTATAAATACTTTTTTGTGGAAGGGGCTGCGAAGAATGGCGCACTGGGCATCGTTGCGAATGATATTCCAGGCACCGGGATGCCATGGAGCATCGGCATTGTTCCACGTTATATCTGCCGAAATGCGGATAGAATCGAAAATTCCAACCGATTCGCCGATTGGCGCACCGCAGGCCAAGAGGAACACATCATCGCCAACGGTTTTACGCAGTTCCTTCATATAATGACGGTACAGTTCAACCGAATAACCGTCGGCATATTCCACTCGTTCGGATCTTACTCCCATGCGGAGCAGAAGATTGACTATAAAGTCGATTTTGAAGTATACCGCGTGATAATCTTCAACGCCGCGGCGAAACATTTCGCGCATCAGCTCGATTACTTCCTCTTTTCCGATATCAAGTCCGTAAACCGAACCGTTTTTATCGGCAGGCAGGTCATCGTTTCCACCGAAAAGCTTGAAAATCTCGCCGTCTTTTCTGTTCATTAAAGAGGAAAGCTGTTCAAAGCGGCTGGACTGATCAACAACCATGCCCGGAGCCATCCAAAGCCCCAATTTGAGTTTTAAATCATTTAATTGCTTTGACAGATATGGAATATCGCTCGGGAATGTTTTCTCATCGTGAGTCCAATAGGCTCCGAAAAGGCCTTCTTTCTCCCAACCGTCGTCGATCTGGATCAGATCGGCGCCAAGATCGCGAAATTCTGCGCTGAGAAGTTTTGCTTGTTTGAGCACAGCTTGCTCATCAACATTATTATACAGACAAGACCAGGACGACCATCCTGCAGGAACGACCTTCATATCTTTTATAGCATAACGGTCATGGAGAGTTTGGGTATAGCGCTCAAAGAATTCAAGAGCATCCAAGGAATCGTCAAGCGCTAATTTTTCAAGAACGTATTCTTTGCCGGGATAAACTCGCTTGTTTTCCAGATGCCATACTGCTTCTACACATCGGTCATTGGTGACAAATTCGGTATAAAAACGCTCGAATGTGGTGAATGCGGCGTTCAGATCTCCACATTTGCTGTGAAGTGTCACGATTTCTCTTGAGCGAATATCAGCGTTGTTTTCGCTAAGCTGTACTATCTGAGCAAAAGCATTCGTGCTCATTTTGTTATCGAACATGACAAGCGGAAGCTCCCCGCCTAGACTGTTTTGCCCAAAGGGGAGAACGAGAGATATGCTGTTTAGACAAATCTCGTTAATAGGCATAAAGGACAGCGTATATTCGGTAAGCGAATACTCGCTGCTTTGAGTTAAAGTAAAATCGATTCCCAATACATTAAAGGACATAGGAAAGCGCGAAACGGTACTGTATGAGATTTCAACGGGAGCATTATCTGTAGCATTGATGTGCAGTGTGAAGTTCATGGCGAGCCCTTTCTTTAAAAAATATTCCGTTAAAGCATGAAATAAAGAAAAATCCGAACCCCATCGCGTGATGAGGCTCGGATTTATACGGTCGTCACCCGATTTTGGGACGCCGACACTGTCGGCTTGTGCATCGTGTAAAGATAAATCCGAACCCTACCATCGTGCGATAAGGTTCGGATTTTTGCTGTCGCCACCCGATACTTGGCGGCGGCAACTTGTCGCTGGTGCGGACGGCGAGATTTGAACTCGCACTCTTGCGAACTGGTTTCTAAGACCAGCATGTCTGCCAATTCCATCACGCCCGCGTATACGACATTTTATCATAAATGCGGGAGTTTGTCAAGACAGAAAGTGTCAGATGCGACAGTCGTAATTCAGCATTATGGGTTCGAAAATTAGCGCAGGATCGACGCGCTGTTTATAATGAGCGTGCTGTATATCCAGAGAACGTCGTCAACCTCTTCAAGATCGATCAGCTGAGGAATTGCCGCAGGGAACATATAGCGAAGGTCGACTACGTGGATAGTGGAATATCCGTCGATAAGCAGCGGTATAAGCGAGCTGCCGAAGGAATCGCGGAATACCACGAGGGTCTTTTCTTCGCCCTCGTAGAGGGGATTGGTAATTGTCTGGAATGCCGCCGCACCCGACATGAACAGATCGTAGGAATCGTTTACGCCGAATCTGTCGGGACGGTAGACACTCTCGTCTTTGTTGGTTTCAAGATTGAATACTTTAGCCGCATCGGTCGTTGCGCTCGTCAGATAGGTGATCTTATCGGGGGCAAGCGGAAGAGCGGACTGGCCGTAATAAACGCCGTAGAATGGGCTCATGGTGTGCTTTTCGTAGCTGTCGAGCGAGGGCAGGGTAAGGCCCATGCTGTCGGCTATTTTGTCGACCACTTCGCCGAGATTTTCCTGCGACCAGTGAGTGTCGGTCACGTAATAGTCACCAATCTCAAGGCAATCGAATATATCGATATACTCGCTGTCCTTTACACCCATCATCATCTCAACGAGACGGTCGTAATCGATGGCGGGGTAACCGTTCTTGTCAGCTATAAAATAGTTTTTGTCGGGAATGATCGATAAGAAGGTGTTCTTGCCCGAGAAATATTTTTCGTTGACCGAGTTGATCTTGTCAACAGCAAGCTGGACCTGTTTTTCGTCGATGGGATATTCGAGCTTAGAAACTCCGTTAGGAGAAATATAGATGCCGTTGTTGTCGGCCTGACCGAGCAGATAGAAGTGGGCGATCGATTTTATTGTACGAACCTGATCGCGGAAGGGGAACTGATCGAGCAGATAATCCTCCATATCAACCGAGAATTGAGCATTGAAAACTGTGCTCGCACTGATCTCGGGAAGCTGATCGAGCTTGCGACGTTCGCTTTCGGAAATCTCCTTGTCGGGCATTATGATGTGCATGAGCATAACTCCGACGATCATCAAAAAGAAGACAGCAACGGTCGCAATATTTCTTATTTTGTTTGTTTTTGCATTATTGTTTTCCATAATAATCTGTCTGCCTCCTTTTTAGAATCTGAAATAGAGGAAGGGGTTGAACGATCCGTCAACGAGGTATCCTGTGCATATGAGCAGTGCGCAAACAACCAAGATTGGCTGTGCGACGGCAGATACAGTTCCGTGTGCGAGCTCGGAAAGCTTTGTATAAGCCTTTTTGACAAGGGGAGTAGAACCGATCGCCGCGGCGATAATGAGCAGCGCATTGGAGCGCAGAGTGTAGAGCGCCTCGGTGCTTACAAGGGGAACGTCAAGTCCGCCGAACATACCGGCAATATCCTTGCCTGCCTCGGCAAGATTTGCTCCGTTGAATATTACAAAGCTGATAATTACGATGAGCATAACGTAGATGTGCGAAATGAAAGAGGGAAGCTTTTCAAGCACTTTGTTAAGCCAAAGCTTTTCGACTATCAGCAACACGCCAAACAGCAGACCCCAAACTATAAAGTTCCAGGCCGCGCCGTGCCAGAAACCTGTGAGCATCCATACGACAAATATGTTGCGCAGCCATTTCAGCATAGAGCAGCGGTTGCCGCCGAGGGGGAT
>JAZSMZ010000002.1:0-4093 GCA_045536155.1 Eubacteriales bacterium | reverse complement strand
GCCGCCGAGGGGGATGTAGACGTAATCTCTGAAGAAGCTGCCGAGAGTCATGTGCCAACGACGCCAGAACTCGGTTACGCTCTTAGAAATATAGGGATAATTGAAGTTTTCGGAGAAGGTAAATCCAAACATGTGTCCGAGACCGATAGCCATATCCGAATATCCGGAGAAGTCGAAATAGATCTGCAATGTGTAGGCGATCGCGTAGAGCCAATAGAAGAGCACCGATTTGTCGTCGGATGCTCTGAAAGCGGCGCAAAGCGCGCCCATCTGATTTGCAATAAGGATTTTCTTGCCCAAACCGACTGCGAAACGGGCAATACCCTTGGACGTTCTCTCAATGCTGTGTGTGCGGCCGTTAAGCTCATCCGCAATAGTTGTATAACGGACAATAGGTCCTGCTACAAGCTGAGGGAAGAGGCAGACGTACGTGGCGAGAGATGCGAGGTTTTTCTCGGCATGAGCCTCTCCGCGGTATACGTCGATGGTGTAGCTCATCGTCTGGAAGGTGTAGAACGAGATACCGATGGGGAGCGGTACGTTCAAAAGAGGAATCTCGAGTCCAAAAAGCAGATTGATATTGGTAATGAAGAAATCGGCATATTTGAAGAATCCCAAAAGCGCCAGATTTATAACTATAGATGATATGAGTGCAACCTTTGCACTTTTCTTTCCGCGATTCTTCTCGATTATCAGCGAGTGTGTATAGTCGGAAACCGATGAAAATATCATCAAAACGGTGTAGATCGGCTCGCCGCAGAAGTAGAAGAAAAGGGAAAAGATCAAAAGAACGTAGTTTTTCGCTTTGGCAGGTACGGCATAATAGCAGATGAGCACCGCAGGCAAAAAGAAAAACAAAAATTGAACACTTGAAAAGAGCATTTGTCCAAAAGTTCCTCTCTGAAAGTTTTTGTGAAATTTAAGTAAAAATGCCGCACAGTTTAAACGATCATTTAATCATTGAAAGCTGTGCGGCATTGATTGTTTTCAAAAATTACTCAGCGATGTTGTTGAAGTTTGCAACCATTGTGTCAACTGTGCTGGTAGAAGACATTACAAAGAGAACAACGTTTCCGCGAGCTTCAACTGCAACCTTTTCTGCCTCAACACAGATCCACTTTCTGGGGTCAGCGTTAGCTTTGATATCGTCAACAACTGCGTTGACATCAGCGCCTTCGGGAAGGCGGATAAGGCCCGCGAAGTGGGGGATAGCACCGACCATGGGCTGAGATACGAGACCTTCTGCACCCTCAATGTAAGGAGTGAAGAACATATATCCGAACATTTCGGGATCGGCAATGGGCTCAACCATGAGCATAGCCTCGATGCCTGCGCCATTTTCAACAGCGGCGATGATCTCATAGAGCTCAGAGGAAAGGGTTACGTTGGAAGGAGCATTTTCTTCTTCGGTAACTTCTTCGGTAGTCTCTTCGGTGGTATCTTCAACGGTGGTTTCCTCAACAGTGGTATCTTCAACGGTTGTTTCGTTGTCGATTACGTCGTTGTTGTTAGCGCAAGATGCGAAAGAAAGAGCAATAAGTGCTGCTGCAAGAATAAGAGCTAATTTTTTCATTATTATAATCCTCCGTGCGTTTTTTAACGCCATTATTTTGTTTGCGGTTTGCCCGCTTATTTTTTTTACGCCGATAAGACGCGCACTTTTAAGGAAAGTTCCACTAAAAATGCACTTTTTTAAAAGATTGTATAAAAAAGCATAAATATATTATTGCCGTTATTGCTATGTTGTTTATATTAACGGGTCATTTTTGATATTATCAGCATAGAAGGGCGTTTTTATACCTTTTTAAACTGCATTGTAGCACAAAAGCATTCAAAAAAATGTCACATTATATATTAATGATCAAATTTTTCCCAAAACAAGTCCGCGGCATACAACGGAGTCGCTGTCGCAAAAAGAAATGTCGGCATACTTTTTGTTCAGCGATATAAGCCTGTCCCCACCGAATTTTTTGATGAACGCTTCTCCGTTTACGATGAATATGCCGATATCACCTATATCGATCGAAGGGCAGGATTTTATGCACACGCGATCGCCGTCAAAGAATTTGGGCTCCATACTGTCGCCGCTGACGGGGATCGCAAAATCGGCATTGGCTGTGATGTCGTTGTGCTCGACGCTGATGATCTCACTGTCGACATCGTCGAGATAGAGTCCCGTTCCGGCCGATGCGGCGTAGTCGAAGAAGGGAAGGTCACGGTAGATGACCTTTGATTTTTTCAATGCAGAAACTCTCTCGAGCTCCTTTGACATTATCGTATCGATAAGGTCGCGTCCGTGATCGTCGAGCGATCGGTAATTTCTGATAAGCTCGTGATCCTCTTCGCCCAGCTGCTCGCCTTCGGCAAAGCTGCCGTAATATCCGATGAGATAGGCCGCCGATACGTCAAGCGCGCGGCAGAGCTTTGCGATGTTGTCGGCATCGGGACGCGCGACGTTGTTTTCCCAGTTTGAGATGATTCTGCCCGAGGTGAGGCCAAGCATCTCGGCAAGCTTGCCCTGATATATCCCCGCCTTTTCTCGCGCCGTACGAATGCGATATCCCAAAGTGGTATTTTCATTTTCGGGAGTATTTTTATTTTTCATATTGTTTCCTTGTATTACGTTGGTTGAAAAATTAACTTCACGAATCAATTATATACCAAAAATAACGGAATGTCAATAGGATTATGGAATAAAAATATCCATAACGCTCTTGACAATCCAAAAAAATAGGAATATAATTTACGAAAGACCAATTATAAAGGAATTGACGATTATGGAATCCAATAAAAAGAGAACGATACTCCATTGCGATCTCAACTCGTATTTTGCATCGGTCGAGCTGCTTGATTATCCTGAGCTGCGCGGGTATCCCGTGGCCGTTTGCGGAAGTGTTGAGGAGCGACACGGTATTGTGCTTGCAAAGACCGAGGAGGCCAAACGCTTCGGCGTCAAAACGGGCGAGGCTATATGGGAAGCAAAGCAAAAATGCCCGTCCCTTATCACATTGCCGCCGAGCTATGACAAATACACCTCCTTTTCACGTGCTGTAAAACAGATATATTATCGGTATACCGACCGTGTTGAAAGTTTCGGAATAGACGAGGCCTGGCTTGATGTGACCGCAAGCGAAAATCTTTTCGGCGATGGCGCGACTATTGCCAACGAGCTTCGTGAACGGGTTAAAAGGGAAACCGGTGGACTTACGATATCGGTTGGGGTATCATTTTGCAAAATTTTTGCAAAGCTTGGCAGCGATTTAAAAAAGCCGGACGCTGTCACACATATACCTTACGAAGATTTTCGACGTATAGTCTGGCCTCTTTCGGCATCGGCTATGCTCGGTGTTGGTCCGAGTACGGTAAAAAAGCTGGCATCGTACGGTATTCACACTATAGGGCAGATAGCAAATTATCCGCTTGAATTTTTTGAACATAATTTCGGAGTGAACGGCAGCGTGCTTTGGATGCATGCCAACGGAATGGATAATTCGCCCGTTGCGCGGTATAATGACGTTATACCGGCCAAAAGTGTCGGACACGGAAACACAACTTATGCCGATTTAAACAGCAACAGTGAGGTAAAGCTTATGTTTATCGAGCTTGCGCAGGATGTTTCCCATCGTCTTAGACAGTATAAACTCAATGCGAGGCGAATACAGATATCGGTGCGGGATAATACGATGAACACGCGCGAATATCAAACGGCACTCCCATATCCCACCCAATGCTGGAAAGAGATATCGGACAGCGCATATAAACTGTTTTGCGCAAACTACGATTGGCATAAGCCGATAAGGGCGCTCAGTGTACGCGGAATATCTCTTGAAAGCGAAGATACACCGTATCAGACCGATATATTCTGCGATGTGGAAAAGCACGAGCGCATCGACTCGCTTGAGCGGGCAATAGAATCGCTCCGTGACAGATACGGTCGGTCGGCACTTGAAATTGCCGCGTTGATGCAGCATAAGAAAATACCGATTGAGTCGTCATTTGAAGTGCAAAATCATTTTTTCCACTGATGACGCTGCTATGCTGTCCTAAATCAGTCTGCCGTGAAAAAAAGAGTATTGTGCACTATAAACAAACG
>JAZSMZ010000064.1:0-7224 GCA_045536155.1 Eubacteriales bacterium | reverse complement strand
ACCTTTTCAACTGCCATTGCGGCACGGTAGTCCTCTACAACACAGATAGTGGTGCGGTCTCTGCCCTCGTCGGAGCAGATGGGACATATCTCCGTTGAGGAAATGCCCTTGCAGGTCTTGCAAAAACATATCTCTGTTTTTGCGGCAATAAGTGCCGCCGCAAAATCGCGGACCTCCTCCTCGTTCATATCAAGAACTGCAAAGGAGTGGCGCATTGCCGTTTTTTTGCCGATGCCGCCCAGGCGGCGGAACATATCGGAAAGTCGTTCTATCTGTTCGGGATAATCCGCCATATCAGAACATTCCGGGCATACCGAGACCGCCCATATTAAGGCCGCCCGTAATCTTTCCCATTTCCTCGCTGTTCGTGTCGTTGACGGTCTTGATCGCCTCGTTGACAGCGGCTGTGAGGATATCCTGAAGAGTCTCAACGTCGTCGGGATCAACAACGTCGGGATCGATCTCGATGTTGGAGACCTCGAGCTTTCCGTTGATCTTTACGCAAACGGCACCGCCGCCTGCCTTGATCTCATACTCTCTTGCATCAAGCTCCTCCTGGAGAGCTGCCATCTGCTCCTGCATTTTCTGTGCTTGGCGAAGCATGGACTGCATATTCTGGGCGCCGCCCATACCCTTGGGAAGATTTGCTTTCATAATTACATTTCTCCGTTTACATTATATTTTTATTTAAAATAAGCTGAATTTATACGTCGAAATCGATACCGTCAAGGGCATCGCTTTCAACGTTTTCGGGTTTTGCGCCCGATTTGAATATTATCTGTCCCGCGCTCTCGTATTCGGAAACCAAGTTCGCTATAAGCAGGTGGGTCTCCTTTTTGTCAAGCATGCTTGCCGCAAAAGAGGAGGACACAACGATGGTGATATTGCCTGTCGACTGTGAGCGGTAAGCGGTTGATTTTGATAAAAGCGAGCCGATCATCGAGTCTTCGCTTTCGGCTTTTCTCACGATCTCGATCCAGTAGGGAATAGTACGAAGAACGTCGGGCTTCTTTTCTTCTGTCTGAGGCTTTTGAGCTTCCTTTTCGTCAATCAAAGCAGCCGGTTCGACAGCTTGGGAAATTGTTTTTTCAACCGGTTGTGTCTGAGCGCTTTGCATAACGAATCCGCCGTTTTCCATGCGCTTTACGGCTGATTCGAGCTTCGATATTCTCGATGCAAGAGCATCGGGGGTGATATCGTGTCCCTCTGCTAAGCGGAGCAGGGCAAATTCGGCGCAAAGTCGTTTTGATACTACGTTGCGCTGCATCGCGATAAATGCATCGTCGAGCACAGTGCAGTGGTGATAAAGCAGATCGAAAGTGAATTTTTTCGCCGTTTCTACCGTTTCATTGTATTCTTCGGCTGTAAGGTCGAGATATGCTATAGCCTCATCTCGTTTCAGACGAGTGACAACGAACATATCGCGGTAGAAGGAAACAAGCTCCTGCCAGAATGCTGCGATATCCTTTGACGATGTGTGAAGACGTTCGATTTCGGTGAAAATGACGTTGGCGCGTCCGTAGAGGGCTGCCTCTGCGATCTTGACACAGCTTTCTCTTCCCGAAACACCTGCGCTTTCACGAACCTTGTTCGTGTCTACTTTAGCGCCTGCCGATGCGCAGAGCTCAAGCATCGATACGGCATCTCTCATACCGCCCTGTGCAAGTCGGGCGAGGAGAAGCGCGGCATCCTCTTCTATCTCGATTCCTTCAACCGAGGAGATGTGAAGAAGACGGTCGGCTATCGTACGTGTGGAGATTCGTCTGAAATCAAATCGGCGGCAACGGGATATTATCGTAGAGGGGAGCTTTTGAAGCTCGGTCGTTGCCAATATAAAAATTACGTTTTCGGGCGGCTCTTCAAGCGTTTTGAGCAGTGCATTGAAAGCAGAAGGGGAGAGCATATGTACCTCGTCGATGATGTAGACGCGGTACTTTGCAACGGCGGGTGAATAAACCACCTCATCGCGAATGCGGCGGATATCGTCAACGCCGTTGTTCGATGCGGCGTCCATCTCGACAACGTCGGTAACGCTTCCATCGTCTATTCCAAGACAGATCGCACACTTGCCGCAGGGCTCGCCGTTTTTGCTGTCAAGGCAGTTTACCGCCTTTGAAAGCAGCTTTGCACAGCTTGTCTTACCCGTTCCGCGTGATCCGCAGAAAAGGTAAGCGTGCGCGGTCTTTGAGTGCTCGACCTCGTATGCAAGAACATCGGTTATGTGGCGCTGACCGCAAACCTCCGAAAAGGTTTTGGGACGCCATTTTCGGTACAGAACCTGACTCATACTGACTCTCCGTTCAAAACGCACTTAAAATAACGTTAAAATCAAATAAAAAAAGCACAAGATATAGGATAAGGTCATACACCTCATTCCGAACTCGTGAATATGCGCGCAAACCACAGCTTATACTCCGAACAGGCAACCCGGCGGCACATCTGACGAACCGCTTAATGCTGCTCGGTTCCCCGCCTGACATGGTTCACGGACACAAATTGCGCTGGACCCGTTCTTCAACGTACTTGCGAATGGCGCAGACCGCACATTCACGGCCCTCGATAAGGAATCAACCCCTGCTGTAGCGGATTGCAGGTTACAAGGCACCGCTGACTCCCCGGCTGGTACGACCTTATCTTATATCTCGTACTTGAACTGTATTATAGCAGAAAACGCAGAAAATAGCAAGGGGTATTTTAAAATAATAACAAAATAATAAAGATTATTTACATTTGATTACATTAATATAATAGCATTTGCATCGAATATTGTCAAGCTTGTGCATTTTTATAAAAAAGCAAAAGCACCGCCGAAAAAGGGAAGCACGGCGGCGATTTTTGCCTTATTGATTTATCAGCTCGGATACGGTAACGAACTTGTATCCGCGAGCGAGAAGCTCGGGAATGACTTTGCTTATTGCCTCGATCGTCACGCTGTCGGGACGGGAAACACCGTCGTGGCAGAGAATGATGCTTCCGCTGCGTACGTTTTGCAAAATGTTGTTGTAAACGTCATCGGCGGTGGTTTTTCTGTCCCAGTCGCGTGTATCAACCGTCCATAGAATGACGTTGTAGTTCATTTTCGCCGCCGCACTGACAACGGTACCGTTTGCAACACCCTCGGGCGGACGGAAGACACTCGGCATCTCGCCGCAGGCGTTGTAGACAGCCGATGCGGTACGGCTGAGCTCGTCGGTCAGAACTTCACAGCTCAACGTCCACGGACGGTTGTGATAAAAGGTGTGGTTTCCAATCTCGTGTCCCTCCTGCTTTATGCGCTCTACTATCTCTGGATGACGCTCGCAGTTTTCGCCTATGACGAAAAATGTGGCATTGATTCCGTACTCTGAAAGGACGTTAAGGATCTGATTTGTATACGATCCGTGAGGCCCGTCGTCAAACGTCAGGGCAATCATGTTGCCGCTGTTTTCGTGAAAACGGACCACCTTACCGCCGTAAGCAAATGAATTTTTACTCAAAAACATACAGCAAATCGCGCATAATAATGCATATATGCGACGCTTTTTAATGCATCTGTATATTACATTCGTCATTTTAACTTACTCCGCTTTTTTATTGGAATTGAATTCTTCAAGCGAGCCGAATCGGTATCCCATGCGCTCCCATTCGCTTAGCAGACGGGGCATTATTTCGGCATTTGTCGATGACGTGGGATGCAGAAGAATGACCATTCCCGGATGGGTGTTTGAAATTATTTTTTCAAAGGCTTTGTCGGCCGACAATTGCGAATTGTTGTCCCAATCGGCGTAGGCAAACGACCAGAATACGGTCTTGTAACCGATCTCCGATGCATGCTTTAAATTGAGGTCGGAAAACTTTCCCTCAGGCGGGCGGTAGAACTTTGCCATCTCCCTTCCGGTGTACTGTCTGAACAGCTCCTCCATACCGTAAAGCTCGGACACAAACTCATTTTTGTCTGTTACCTTTGACATATCTGCATGCTTTTGCGTGTGGTTGCAAACGAGATGACCTTCGTCGATCATCCGCTTAACAAGCTCACTTTCGCACTTTACAACGTGGTCTAAAATGAAAAAAGCACCGCATGCATTGTGCTCTTTCATCGCATTCAGAATTTTTGCGATGTTGCCGTTTTCGTACCCTGCATCAAAGGTGAGATATATAACCTTTTCGTCACCTTCACCCTGCCAGATCACATCGTATTGCTCAGCAAATTTCAAAGATGCATCAAGCAGAGGCTTTTCGTGGTTTTCGGCTCGGCGAAAAAACCACTCTGCGCTTTGAGCGTTTGATGTGAAAGATGGCGTGAAAAGGATCGAAAGGGAAAGGATGAGCGGCAGAATTTTTGATTTGATAATTATTCCTCCTTTTATTTTATAATGTAAAACGGTTGTGAAAGCGTTTCGACTATATCTTTTCAAAAAGGGTCGCAAAAATACATGAATTATTTTTGAAAAACAACCGACTATTGCATATTTGTTTCAAAAAGCAATGAATATTTATGCATTATTGTGCAAATTGACTATTGATTTTTTTCATAATAAGGTATATAATACACTCATCACATAAATCACAATGCTTATAAAAATGCAGATAAGGAGTAATCATCATGGCAGGCAAAATCAAAAAAATAGTATTGGCATATTCGGGCGGACTTGATACATCAATCATTATTCCGTGGCTCCATGAAAACTATCCCGGATGCGAGGTTATCGCAGTATCGGGTAACGTAGGTCAGGCAGACGAGCTTGAAGGACTTGAAGAAAAGGCACTCAAGACCGGTGCTTCCAAGCTTTACATCGAGGACCTGCGCGAAGACTTTATCGTAAACTACATTTGGCCCACCCTCAAGGCAGGCGCCAAGTACGAAGATACATACCTTCTCGGTACCGCATTCGCACGTCCCTGCATCGCAAAGCGTATCGTTGAGATCGCAAAGGCAGAGGGCGCTGATGCTATCTGCCACGGCTGCACCGGTAAGGGCAACGACCAGGTACGCTTCGAGCTCACCATCAAGGCTTTCGCACCCGAAATGGAGATCATCGCTCCCTGGAGAATCTGGGACATCAAGAGCCGCGAAGAAGAGATCGACTATGCTGAGGCACACAATATCCCCTTGAAGATAAACCGTGAGACCAACTACTCCAAGGATAAGAATATATGGCACCTTTCCCACGAGGGACTTGATCTTGAGGATCCCGCAAACGAGCCCATGTACGATAAGATCCTCGAGCTCGGCGTTGATCCCATCGCCGCTCCCGACGTTCCCACATACGTTACAATCGGCTTTGAGCAGGGTATTCCGGTATCGGTTGACGGCGAAAAGCTTTCACCTGTTGCTATCGTTGAAAAGCTCAATAAGCTCGGTGGCGAAAACGGTATCGGCCTTCTCGACATCGTTGAGAACCGCCTTGTCGGTATGAAGAGCCGCGGCGTTTATGAAACTCCCGGCGGATCTATCCTCTACCGTGCGCATGAGGCTCTTGAGACCATCACACTTGACCGTGACACCGTTCACATGAAGCAGATGCTTTCAGGTCAGTTTGCAGATCTCGTATACTTCGGCAAGTGGTTCACCCCTCTTCGCGAAGCACTCTCCGCATTTGTTGACAAGACTCAGGAGACCGTTACCGGTGAAGTTAAACTCAAGCTTTACAAGGGTAACATGATCTTAGCTTCCGTTACTTCTCCTTGCACCCTTTACGATGAAGAAGTTGCTTCTTTCGGCGACGATGAGGGCGCATACAACCAGAAGGACGCTGAAGGATTCATCAATCTGTTCGGACTTCCGATCAAAGAAAAGGCAAAGCTCGAAGCTAAACGCCTCGGTAAATAATTGCCCGTAATTTGCGCGTTTTGCGTTTAATCAAAAGGACTCCCGCCTGAATTGACATAGGAGTCCTTTTGGTGATTTATTGTTTATAAAAATTCCAAACTATTTTGAGGTAACAAATGGCTAATCTTTGGGCAGGACGCTTTTCAAAGGCGCTGGACAGCTCCGTAAACGATTTTAATTCATCCATTCGCTTCGACTGCCGTATGTACCGTGCCGACATCAAGGGCAGTATCGCTCATGCGAGAATGCTCGGTAAGCAGGGCATAATTTCACTCGAAGACAGCGAAAAGATAATAAACGGACTTCTCACGATTCTCGAGGATATTGAATCGGGAAAGCTCGAATTTGATATGACCGCAGAAGACATTCATATGTTTGTCGAAGCCGAGCTGACAAGCCGCATCGGTGACGCGGGCAAGCGACTTCACACCGCAAGAAGCCGCAACGATCAGGTCGCACTCGATATCCGCCTTTATCTGCGCGATCAGTGTGAGGAGCTTATAAGCGAGATCAAAGCGCTTATTGTTGCCATTGTTGAAAAAGCAGAGGCAAATATACATACCGTAATGCCGGGATATACCCATCTGCAAAGAGCACAGCCCGTTACCTTCGCGCACTATATTATGGCCTATGCCATGATGCTCACGCGCGACCTTTCGCGTATAAACGACTGCAAAAAGAGAATGAACGTCTCTCCTCTCGGCTCGGGCGCACTTGCATCAACTACCTATCCGCTCGATAGAATGAGTGTTGCCGACGAGCTCGGCTTTGACGGCATTACGCTGAACTCGATCGACGGCGTGTCCGACCGTGATTTCGGTCTGGAACTTCTTTCGGCGCTTTCGATAACCATGACTCATCTTTCGAGATTTTCCGAAGAGATCATTCTATGGTCAAGCTGGGAATTCAAATTCATTGAGCTTGACGATGCGTACACCACGGGCTCAAGCATCATGCCTCAGAAAAAGAATCCTGATATGGCAGAGCTTGTGCGCGGTAAGACGGGCAGAGTTTACGGCGATCTTATGGCACTTCTCACAACACTCAAGGGACTGCCTCTTGCTTATAACAAGGATATGCAGGAGGATAAGGAAGCTGTATTCGACAGCATTGAAACCGTGAAAAAGTGTCTTTCCGTATTTATTCCTATGATAGATACCATGAAGCCCATTCCGGAAAATATGAAGAAGGCTGCACAGAACGGTTTTATAAATGCAACCGATCTTGCAGACTATCTTGTAGGTAAGGGGCTTCCCTTCAGAAGCGCATATAAGACGGTAGGGCAGATTGTTGGCTATTGCGTACAGAACAAGACCATACTTGAGGATATTCCTCTGAGTAAATACAAGGAATTCGACAGTAATTTCAGCGAAGACCTTTATAATGCAATCGATCTTCAGAACTGCGTTAAT
>JAZSMZ010000081.1:0-8681 GCA_045536155.1 Eubacteriales bacterium | reverse complement strand
GATTCTGCATAAATTTTATATCCGCCGTTGCGGGGTACTATCTTCACACTACCCGTTCGGTATTCGTTGAACACGCCCTCGATTGAGCTTTTTCCGAGCTCCAAAAGCGGAATATATTCCGCATCAATGTCGTATGATACGGTTTCGAACCGATCTATTCCCTCAAACAGCTCTTTTGTTCCCTGCTTCATCAATATGCAAAGCATTGCAGATGCGTAAATACCGTCTGTTACGAACGGATGCTCGGCGGCGACAGAGCGTATATCGGATTCCTTTTCATCGCAGGGGCAGCTCGAATAGCGGGATACTTCTATACCGCATTTTTCGGCCATGCCTGCAATGGCTTCGGGCATCTCGTTTGCGAAGGCGATTTGCTTGATTTTTGATGCATTGCTTTTAATAATCGCGGCAACGATATGATAAAAGTCTGCCAACATCGTTCCGTCGCTTCCGTATAGCGATACGCCCCGACCGTCTCTGTCAATTTTGATTTTTGCATCTGCCCTCTCGTCGCTCGATTCGTCGAAAACGGTAACACCCATCTCGGAAAGCACCTTTAAAAGCACGGTTTTGACCTTCTTTTCACCGCTCACTTTTACCTGAACGCCGCTGAGATCGTCGCTGTTATCAACGTAATCCAATACTGATTTGACGTAATCTTCTTCGGTATTATCGCGTATTTTCTGATGACCGTTTTTCTCTTCCTTACCGCCTATTGCAAGATATGACGACAGCGAACGCTCGAACGTTCTCGTAGGATAAAGTCCGTTTTTATCGTATACGTTTATCTCTGCATAATCGCCGACGATCTCAACGAAAAGCAGAGCATCAAAGCCGTAATTGCGTGCTGAAAATGCCGCTAACGATTTGAAAGCGCTGTTTTCTGTTTTTAGCTCGTACGCGCTTGCGCCCATACACCGTATTCCGCAAGACAGCGTATCGCAGATCAGCTTTTCACGAACGTCGTCAGCATACATCAGTCCTATCTTGCCATCCTTATATGCAGATGCTACCGCGCATCCGAGCCGCAAAGCGTACTCGCCGGACAGCAATTCTTCCTTTACCGATATACCTCCGTTTTTAAATAATTTAGCGCTCACGTCCCCGAATATTGTGCTTCCCATAACTATTGCACCCTTTCCGATCTCGATATTTTCCATGATCTTGGCACCGCTCTCGATATGTGCCTTGCTTTCAATCTTGCAGTCGTGCCCTATAACGCATCCTTCGCCGACCGAGCTGCCTTTGCAAAGGCGGACACCGTCGCAAATTATTGCTCTGTATGCCGAGCATTCACCCTCTATAACAACGCCGTCGCCTATCACACATTCCCGTATATCTGCGCTGCTCGATATTACGCAGACTCCGTTGACGACGTTGCCGTGTGAATCGGTGCTTGATGCAGCTAAAGCGAGGCGGATATTGCAGTCATAGTATGCACCCGCGCTGCCGATATCGCACCAGTATGCATCATCGCATATGCCGTAAAGACGCTTTTTTCGGGAAAGCAGATCGGGGAAAATATCTCGTCCGAAGTCATAGTTTCTTCCCTCTTCGAGCTCCTCCATAACTGAGCGTTTTATAATATAAATTCCTGTATTTACCGTGTCTGAAAATGACTGTGCGGGTGAGGGCTTTTCGATAAAACGCTTTATCATTCCGTTATCGTCGCACTCAACCACTCCGTACTCTCCCGTATCGCGTGTCCTGCTGAGCACGATAGTCACGTCGGCTTCCTTTCGTCGGTGATAGCTTATCGCACGGCTTATATCAAGCTCGCATACAGCATCACCGCTGATCACAATAAAGCTGTCGTCGGCACTGTCCTGCATTAAAAACGGCAAAGTATTGCGCACGCTTCCTGCCGTACCAAGCGGTGTGTTTTCGCGAAAATATTTCAAATTTACGCCTTCGTAGCTGTTATTATAGTAGTTTTCTATATCTTTGGCGCGGTAGTGAGTTGTTACCGCGGCATTTTTAATTCCGTGCTTTGACAGCAATTCTATGATTCGGCTCATTGCAGGGCGTCCGGCGACGTTTACAAGAGGTTTTGGTCTGTCCGAGCTTATCGGGCGCAATCTCCGCCCCTCTCCTCCCGCCATTATTACTGCGTACATTTATCCCTTCTTTTCCTTTCATAACGTTATTTTTCTTTAAAAGTATTTGCTTTTTTCGGTCATATTATGCAAAAAAACAAAGACAGCGCGGCACTCGTAAGTGCCGCGCATTTTCTTTTAAAGTATTATACAGATGAGTCCCCCGCTGCCCTCGTTAATGATCCGCTCAAGAGTCTGACCGATCTTTTTTCTTGCATCATCGGGCATATTGGCAAGCTTTGTGTTAAGTCCTTCGTTGACCAGCTTATGAAGAGACGTACCGAAGATGTTTGAATCCCATATCGAATGAGGATCCTGCTCGAAGGAGCTCATCAAATGCTTTACAAGCTCCTCCGATTGCTGCTCCGAACCGACGATTGGGTTAAGCTCGGTTTCGATATCTGCCTTTATCATATGGATAGACGGTGCCGCCGCGCGCAGTCTTACCCCGTATCCACTCGATTGGCGAATGATCTCAGGCTCTTCGAGTCTGAGATCCTCGACGTCGGGAGTGACGATACCGTATCCCGTGGCATTGGCATCATTGAGAGCCTTCTCGACCTTATCGTATTTGCATTTTATCGCCGACAGCGCGCAAAGCTGTTCGAGCAGACTTCTTTCGTCGGGAATATCGATTCCGCAAAGCTCGCTGAGCACCTTATAGTAAAGTGCTTCATCGAATTTCAGCTCGATCTCGGCACATCCGCGACCGAGATCGACAGACACGACCGTCGAATCAACTATGGTTTCGCCGTCCGCGAGAGCATCGGCCGCCGCTCTGATATCGCCTGCTCGCCTTACCGAATATGCCGCATTGAGTACGCTGTCATTTATCGACTTATGCAAGGGGTGATCATCATTAAGCATCGACATCCACTGCGGCATGGTGACACATATCTCCCTTACGGGGAATTCAAGCAGCACCATTTCGATAACGCCGCGAATGTCGTCACCGTTCATATCAAGGCAGTTTACCAACGCGACCGGCACATCGTATGTGTCCTCGAGCTGATATGCAAGCTCAATGCTCTCGCTCCTTTGCGTATCGGCCGAATTCAGCACGATCACAAAGGGCTTTTTGAGCTCCTTGAGCTCGTTTATAACTCTTTTTTCCGCTTCGACGTAGCTTTCGCGCGAAATATCTCCGATGGTACCGTCGGTGGTTACAACTATTCCGATCGTGGAATGATCAGAAATTACCTTTCTTGTCCCTATTTCGGCCGCCTTTTCAAACTCGATGGGACTGTCAAACCAAGGAGTTGTCACCATGCGAGGACCGTCCTCGCCTATATGTCCCATCGCCTCGGGGACGATGTATCCCACGCAATCGATCATTCGTACCTTGAGCGAAGCGGAATCGGCAACCTTGATTTCAATTGCGCTATCGGGAATAAACTTCGGCTCGGTCGTCATTATCATTTTTCCCGATCCGCTCTGCGGCATCTCATCAAGCGCCCTTTCCTTATCATACCCGTCCGATATATTGGGAATGACAAGGGTGTCCATAAATTGCTTAATAAATGTGGATTTACCCGTTCTCACCGGGCCGACAACGCCGATATAGATATCTCCGCCCGTTCTTTTGGCAATGTCCTTATATATATCGTATCCCTGCATAAACAACCTCCGATTTTTGTGAATAGCATATCAAAAATGCGTTTTGATACATTCTATTATTGCGCTATGCGAAATATGATTGTCTTGTGATTATTTTTATAAAGCGCCGCCGTGATTTTTAAAAAATCATAAACACATGACAATTTTATTGTAAATTGTATTAATGTGTTATTTACAAGCGCGACTCTTTATGATATAATCGGTATTAATCGAAAGATCATACATTTTGAGATTTTTTGTAAGTATCATTTAATCGAAAAGGAGATTGATTATGTCAAGATCAGGTTCTAAAAAAGCAGGAAAGGTAGCACTTGTAATAGTTGCGATTATTCTTGTACTTATTGCAGTTGCCATATCCTCTTGTATTGCTGAAGTTCCCACCGGTCACACCGGCGTTGTAACAACCTTCGGTAAGGTTGAAAGCTACATACTCGACGAGGGTATCCATTTCAAAATGCCTTGGCAGAAGGTTATCAACATGGATAACCGTGCACAGAAGGCTACCATTATGACTCAGGCATTTTCCAGCGACATCCAGCAGGTAGACATCACCTGCTCTGTCAACTACTCGGTAGACCGCGAGACCTCCCAGAATCTTTACCGCGAGGTAGGTGCTTACTACTACACCACCGTTATGGAACCCCGCATTCACGAAAACGTCAAGGCTGTATTTGCCAAATACTCCGCTGAAAACCTCGTAGCAAGCCGCGAGATCCTCTCCGACGAGATCGCCCAGCTCCTCGCTCCCGAGCTTAAGGTATACGGTATCGAGCTTATCAATACTTCCGTTGAAGATATCGATTTCTCCGACGTATTTACCACCGCTGTTGAGCAGAAGCAGGTAGCTGAGCAGGCTAAGCTTCAGTCGGCAATTGAGCAGGAGCAGAAGGTACGCGAGGCTCAGGCAGAGGCCGAAAGACAGGTTATAAGCGCTGAAGCTGAGGCTGAGGTAAAGAAGATCGCCGCAGACGCAGATGCATACTCCATCGAGATCAAGGCAGAGGCTGAAGCTGAGGCTAACAAGAAGCTCGCCGAATCTATCACCAAAGAGCTTATCGCCTACATCGAGGCAAACGGCTGGAACGGTGAACTTCCCCAGTTCTACGGTGCTGAGGGCATGCTTCCCATCCTTGATATGGACAAATAATGTATCGTTATTGAAAGGATTGTATCAAAATGACCTTTTCTTACAACAACAAAGGCGTTTGCTCCTCTAAAGTTGATTTTGAGATCAACGACGGCATCGTAAGCAACGTAGCCTTCACCGGCGGATGCAACGGCAATCTCAAGGCCATCGCACTTTTGGCCGAGGGCATGACTGCAACAGAGCTTATCTCCCGTCTTGAAGGCAATACCTGCGGATTTAAAAACACATCCTGTGCCGATCAGTTTGCACAGGCATTGAAAAAAGCCCTGGCTGAGGGCTGACAAAAAACAGTTATACAGCAATCAACGGCACTCTGATATAAGGGTGCCGTTTTTCTTTGCATAAAACTATGATAACATAATATGTCGGCAAACCATTGACAAGATATGGCAGTTTATGATATAATGAACTAAAGTAAACGCAAAGAAATTTGCGAAAGAAAGGTAATAATATGAAAAAGATTTTAGCACTTGTAATAGCACTCTCCCTTTTGTGCGCAATGTTTGTCTCCTGCGGCGATGATCCGCAGACCCTTATCGAGAAAGCTGATGCTGCTTTGAAAGAGGGTCCCTATGCTGCGACATTAAAGTTTAATTTTGAAACAGACAATGAAGAGCTCAATGAAGTATTTTCGATGATGAACATGGAAATACCTACTGTTACAGATGGCAACAATTTTGCCATGAACATGAGCATGGACGTTATGGGACTCACCGTTGCTCTTGATGCCACAATTGTAGATATGGTCATGTATTACGACATTGAACTGTTCGGTGAAAGCGTAAAGATGAAAGCAACCATGACCGAAGAACAGTATCAAGAGTTTATTGAAGACAGCAACGCACAAATGTTATTAATGCCCGACGATTTTTCCGAGATGACCGTTGAGAGCAAGGATGGCAAGAAGTATATTACCTGCACCGGTCTCAGCGAAGACGGATCTAAAGTATTAAACGATGTCGTTTCCGAGCAGCTTGAAAGCATGGGCGCCAGCGCCGAAGTAGAAGTAAGCGAGATGAGCTATACGCTCACTTTGAACAAGGGCAAATACGAGTCGATAGATATGCGCTGTGTGTATACTGCTACCATTGGTGATGAAACAACAACCATCACTATGAACATGAGCGCTGAATACTCCTATGACAATATTGCGAAAATCACCGTTCCCGCAGATGCCGACGAATATGAGGAAGTTGACGCCAGCGAGATTCTCGGTTAATTTTCCGTTCAGGCAAACATACATCAAAAAAGAAAAATCGGAGCATGAGTTAACCCATGCTCCTTTTTTATATATCGAACGCAAATATTATAATCGTTTTTTTGCCCGAGCGAACGGTTTCACAACAAACGTGTCATGCCAATGATAATAGGTGAAATACGCCGTTATCTGCGCGACAACAATACCCTGCGCGTCAGCAGATCGGTACGTGATCTTGCCTACAAGGCTCTTTCCGCCAAAGAAGCACTTTCCCGAAAAATAGGCTCTGAACCAACGCTCGCCCAAATTACCGCCGCTCTCAATGAAAGCGGAATAGAGGCGACCGAGGCAGAAATATCGTCCGCTCTCGAAGCAATAGTTGAGCCTATGTCCCTTTTCGATCCCGTATACAGCGACGGCGGTAGCGACAATCTCTGCGTTATGGATTCAATACAGGACAATTCCAGCTCCGACGATGCCTGGCTTGACGATATAGCTCTTCGCGAGGCCTTAAAGCAGCTTTCCGAACGCGAACGGAATATAATAAACCTCCGTTTTTTCAGAGGACGCACGCAAATGGAGATCGCCGAGGAGATCGGGATATCGCAGGCGCAGGTATCCCGTCTTGAAAAGGGTGCGATCGACAAAATGAGATGCAATATGCAGTAAGACGATTTACAAAGCTCCGCAAAAATGCGGAGCTTTGTTTTTCGGAAAAAAATCGACAATAAATTTCACAAACATCTTGAATTTACCGATACTTATGTTATAATATTATTTGAATATTATTTTTTGAATTCCATAATATAATATAAACAACAATTCCGTAATTCGGATGGATATAAAATGAATCGTTACAGAAGAAATAATGAACAGTCATCAACAGTAAAAGTAATAATTGCCTCGCTGGCATTGGCCACAATGATTGGCTCTCTTTTTGTTTTGTCGATCAGATCGAACGGTCAGAATGCCCATATTCCCACAAGCCCCAATCCAATTTTGGCGCAGGAAAACTATGCTCTTTTACCCTCTATGACAAATCCCTTTGATATTGGAGATATAGGTTATACCCTTCCTCCCGAAACCGAAGAAGAGACTACCGAAGAGGAAACCACCTCTCCTCTTCCCGACTACGATCCCACCTTCTACAATGCAATGAAGCAGATCATCGCCGATTATCCGTCCGCAGTTCTGGCGGCCACTGAAAACGGAGGGGACGATTATCTGAGCAGGATCGTATTTTTGGGAGACTCGACCACATACGGTCTTAAAGCATACGGTATTTTGCCCGGTCAGAAGAACACAAAGCAGGTATGGACCCCCCGAAGCGGTACCATTACCCTGTCGATGGCAAAATACGTAACCATCGTATATCCCGAAGACGGCAGCGAGATTCCGATCGCCGAAGCTGCGGCGAGAGCAAAGCCCGAGATCATGGTAATTACCCTCGGTGTAAACGGCATCTCATTTATGAAGGAAGCCGATTTTAAATACGCTTACGGTGCGCTTGTTGACTCTATTCTGCAAGCAAGTCCGAATACAAAGATAATTTTGCAATCGATGTTTCCCGTTGCCTCGCACTATCAGAAGATCAATTCGATAAACAACGTAAAAATCGCCATGGGCAACCGCTGGATCGCCGAGCTTGCTACCGAAAAGGGACTTTATTATCTTGCTACAGCGACCGCGCTTATCGGGCAGGACGGATTTTTGCCTGCCAAATATCAGAACGGTGACGGACTTCATCTCAACTACACGGGATACAGCATCGAGCTCGATTATATCAAAACTCACATGATTCCGTCATACGTTGGACGCCCCGCAGATACAACCGCCCCCGAAACGTTTGAAGAAACGACTGCGAACACGACAGAAGAGATCTCGGAAGAGACAACGTACGAAACAGAAACGGAAGGATCGGTAACTACCGAACCGATTTTCGACCAAGGCAATACAGAAACGCTTCCCCCTCCGATATTTGAAGACGTAGAATAAAGAATAACATAAAGGAAGATCACTATCATGAAAAAGAGATTACTCGCACTCATTCTGGCCATTATTTCAATGCTTGTTTTTGCATCATGCTCAAGCAATTCCCCTAATGCTGACGAAACAACCGTTGACGAAGGCAAAGAGGTTGTTACTCCCGACATTCCCACCTTTGCTACGATGCTTGAAGGTGCCCTTGCAAACGCATCCAAGCTCACCGCAGTTGAGGACGACTACGTTGAGGCAATGATGTCGGTCGATCTTACAAACGTGGAGGAATACACCGTGCGCATTCAGACGATGGGCACTGCCATCGACCAGTACGGCATCTTCAAAGCAACCGACGACAAATCGGCAAATGCTCTTTGTGAAAATCTGCAGAGCCACATTGACACCACCCGTGACAACTGGGAAAACTTCAACTACCTTCCCGAAGAAACACCCAAGCTCGACGGTGCAAAGGCGGTTCAGAAGGGCGTATACGTTGTGTACGTCGTTGCAAGTGCTGACGAGCGCGACGCATTCATGCAGATATTCAACGAGAACGTGTGATTGATTTAAAAAAATAAAAAAGCAGCCTTTACGCTACTTCTCATAAGGATGTTTTAGCGTAAGGAAGTCGGATCGTAGCCAT
>JAZSMZ010000133.1:0-9681 GCA_045536155.1 Eubacteriales bacterium | reverse complement strand
ATACGCAGGAAATGAGATCGTCTATCTGCCAGCGACCGTCGAGATCCCACGTCTCGTTGAAGGGACACCAGCCGATGATTGCGGGATGGTTGTAGTCGCGCTCGATCTCAGAAAGCCACTCGGGCAAAATGCCGTAGATGCTCTCAACATAGGTGTGGTTGAGTCCCCAGTTGGGAAATTCGCCCCAAACGATGTATCCGAGGCGGTCGCAATGGTAGAGGAAACGTTCTTCGAACACCTTTTCGTGAAGACGCGCGCCGTTGAATCCCATGGCAAGGGAGCGCTCGATATCGGCAACAAGCTCGCTGTCGGAGGGGGAGGTGTAAATGCCGTCGGGATAAAAGCCCTGATCGAGAACAAGGCGCTGGAAAACTGATTTGCCGTTGATGAGGAAGCGGTATCCGTCAAGAGTTATGGTGCGAAGTCCGAAGTAACTCTTTACGACGTCATCGCCGTAAGTCAAAACGAGATCGTAAAGGCGGCCGTTGCCCACCTCCCAAAGGTGTTTTTCGCTGAGCTTTATGCTCAGATATGCAACAGTGCCATGCGAGACCGTTTCACCTCTGCCCACTTCTCTGCCCTCGTAATATGCAACGGCGCGAAGCGTTCCGCTGCCGCAGAGAGTGGCGGTGATGTTGAGAGTCGCGCTCTCGGCATCGGTATCGTATTTGGTTTTGACTATGTAGTTTTTCGGCACGAATTCGAGCCACACCGTCTGCCAGATACCTGTGGTACGGGTGTAAAGACAGCCGTAGGACTCAAGCCTTTCACACTGCTTGCCCGAAGGGATCATGCGATTTGTAGTATCATCCTCGGCATGAAGGGTAACAATGTTTTCTCCTGCGACGGCATAATCGGTGATGTCAACGGTAAAGGGAACATATCCGCCGACATGGGTAAAGCATTGCTTTCCATTTATGTAAACAGTTGCCTTGTAGTCAACGGCGCCGAAGTGAAGGAGTATACGGCCGTTGAATTTGTCCTCTGTGATGTCAAGCTCGCGCTTGTACCATACCGATTTCATAAAATCGGTATGCTTTATTCCCGAAAGAGAGCTTTCGGGGCAAAAAGGAACTTCGATAGCGGACGACAAGGAGGCATCGGCGTTGAAAATCCCTCTCTCGACTCCGTTGTTTTCATCGTCTATTTCAAACTGCCACTTTCCGTTTAAATTGACCCAATTTTCGCGGTAAAACTGCGGCTTTGGATGTTCGCATCTGTACATGGATAATTCTCCTTTGATTTGCGCATTTTTTACATTATACCATAGACGCTCACGCTTTTCAATGGAAAAAGAAGATTTTTCCCGAAGGATCCCTCAAAAAGCAAATAATCAACGTAATCGTGCTGTATTCCTACGCCGTAGGGGAGGCGTTCCGCCTCCCGCATTGTCAGATCGTATGCTGTGTTGTATACAATCATCGGGAGGGGAGACCCCTCCCCTACATAGGATCTGCGCTGTCGCTTGAATCCATTCGATATATCTTCGGGTGTTTGTAAATCGATTACAGATGGCATCTATCCGTTCTTGCCCCACATGGGCCGTTATTGCCCTCCGCAGGAGCGCCTCCGCGCCGGCGGCATCCTTTTCAGGAGTACATGCCGTTCTTTGCCATATAGGCGTATATCTTTTCGCCGTGCTGCTGCTCTTCCTTCTGAATATGATTGAGCGCATCGCGCATATTGACGTCACTAAACTCGAAAACGCAGGTATCGTAAAGGGATGATACATGCTTTTCGCCTGCCAATGCGTCGGCGCAAAGATATGCGTCGCTGTCCTTTTGGCATCCGGTGCAGCTCGACACCGCGATATAACTTGCCGCGTTCGACTGACTGCCACCACCGCTCAGCTGAGTGAAGGTGCCGTTGAGCATCGAATTGATGGTATCAAGATGCGACTTTTCGATGTTGCCGATGTCGGTGAACAAATTTTTGAGATTGCCGTCGCAGGCCTCGGCGGAATATCTCGCGTATTTTTCGATGCAAAGCTGCTCCTGACCCTTAAGCTCGTTTAAAAGCATGGTTTCCTTTTGAGTTAAATTCATTTTTTAATTCATCCTTTCCTTCGGAATATGTCCGTGCTTTTATTGTGCCCGCATATCGCGTTTTTATGATCAACGGTGCAAAAAAACAGCGTTCTTTTCATGAAAGAACGCTGTTTTAATTATTTTACGGATTTCTTACCTCAAAGCCCTTAAGCGAGGCGAAGTTATGCGCCATTGAATAGTCGGGCGCGATGAAAACAAGATTTTCATTACATCCGTCAAAGGCATCGTTGGCTATGCTGTTTACCTGACTTCCCACGGTGACCTCGGCAAGCGAGGTGCATCCCTTGAAAAGTGCACCCGAAAGCTCTCTTACCTGCTCGGGGATCTTTACCGATACAAGCGCGCGGCAGTTTTCAAACGCACCCGCGCCCAGCCTTGCAAGTCCGTCGGGAAGCGATATTTCTGCAAGATTCATGCAGTTTGCAAAGGCGTATGCATCTATTTGATACAGCGATGCGCCAAACGTGACCGAAACGAGATTATAGCAATTTGCAAAAGCATATTCGCTTATCATATCGACCGTATCGGGAATCTTTACGTAAATTACCGTTTTGTCGATAAATGCGCCCGCTCCGATGGCCGTTACCTTGCTGCCGTTTATCCTTTCGGGGATCACAACTCTGTCCGACGTACCGACGTAATCGGTTATAGTTATTCCCTTTGCATTATAGCTGTAAGTAAAATCGCTTTCCGCAGATGCACTTCCCTCAGAGCCGATCTCGACAACACACATAGCGGAAAGGCCGTTTGACGTCTTGACGTTTATCGCAACGACGCCCTCTTTGTGCGCTGTCAGCACACCCTTTTCATCGACCGATGCGATCTCATTGTTGCTCGATGTAAAGCTCAGCTCGGCATAGGAATCGGCCGGAGTAAAATTCAGCTTCAGCGTATGTGTCTGACCGACGTCGAGCCTGATACGGTTATTTTCAAATGAAACGGACGTCGGCAGAACGGGACTTACAACGGTAACGGTGCAGGTAGCACTCACTCCGTCGGATGCAAATGCATAAACGGTGGCAACACCGGGAGCCATGGCGTATATACGTCCGCCGATCATGCTGATAATGCTGTCGTCGGACACCGTCCAGAGAATGGTGAATCCCTCGGGAATAGTCTGACCGGTTATTGTGTAAACGTCACCCACCGTCATGGTGACCTGACTTTCGGAAAGCACCAGCGCCTCGACCTTTTCAGCCTTGACGTTTACGGTGCAGCTTGCCTTAATTTTGCTCTCGGTGCTTACCGTGATAACGGCACTGCCCTTCTTTTTGGCGGTGATATTGCCCTCGGCATCAACCGATGCGATCTCTTCGTTTGAGCTTGTAAAGGTCAGCTTTACGTCGGTGGCATCCTCGGGAAGGACGGTAACGTTAAGCTTGTACTCCTCACCCTCCCTGATATTGACCGTTTTTTCGTCTATCTCGATCGATTCGACCTTCACGGCCGCTTCGGTAACGGTGATCTTGCAGAGTGCGCTCTTGCCGTTTGCCGTCTTGGCCTTAAGTGTAGCCTCGCCTGCAGACTGTGCAACGATTATGACCGATGCATCGGATTCATCTGTAAGTATTACAATATTTTCGTCGGATATCTCCCACTCAACGGCGCTGTTTATTGCATCGGCAGGAGATACGTTTGCATTTATCGTCTTGCCCGAGCCGACCTCGAGATTTACCGACGTTGCCGAAAGGGTGATATAGAGCACCTCACTCGGCTCGACGGTGACTCGGCATTCGGCGCTCATGCCGTTCGATGCCGTCATCGTAACGACAGCGCTTCCCGATTTGACACCGATAACTATTCCGTTTGCGGTGACGTTGACAACGTCGGGATCCGACGTGCTCCATACCACCGACAGATCGACGTCGCCCACGTGGCGGATGCTGCCGTTAAGCTTGGCGTTCTCGCCTGCCTTTATGGTAAGCTCGGTAACGTCGAGCGACACGCTCTTGATTCCCTCCTCGCCGTCGCTCGTTTCGCTTTCGGTGCTCTCGCTTTCGGCGGTTGTATCATGCGATATCGCTGTTGTATCTTCAGCTTCGCTCGTTGTGACGTCGGGAATTGTATCGCTGTCAAGCGTTACGTCGGGGGCGGTGGTCACATCGTTTTGCGCAGTCGTAGTGTCAATATTGGGATTTACCGTTTCGTCTGACTGTGACAGAGCCAGAGCGAGCACCAATGCCACAACTGCAATGGCAGATAGGGCAACAATGATAAGCGGTTTTGTATTCTGTCTGCGCTTTTGACCCTTACCCTTCTTTTTTGCGCTTCGGGGCATGGGAGAATTGCACACTATGCATTTTTTGCCTTGATTGAGAGTTTCACAGTTGGGACATTTCCAAGCCATTATGCATCAACGCGCAAATAGCGCTCCTTTCGTGGTATTTTATCGATTTGTCAGTCAAGCGAGCTGTCGCGGGAGAAATGTTTTCCCTCGTCGCCCGATCGCTCTGACGTTTTTTCACCGAAATAATCAAATATATCTGCCGCCGACGGACGCTTTTTCGGATCGATATCGAGCATTCGGCGGATAAGGGAGTGAATAGGCAGGGGCAAGCGGTTGGATATACCGATATCGCCGCCGTCGAGCACCGCCTCGTAAAGATAGTCGTAATCACCCGACATTCTCGGGCGTACTCCCGTCAAAAATTCGTGGAAGATGATGCCCAGCGCGAAAATGTCGGCCTTTCTTGTGATCTTTTCATTCTCGCCCGCGATTCGTAGGAAGGTTTCGGGCGCGAGATAGGAAAGATCGCCGTGGATATCGTCGCTGTTTTTCGGCTGATCGTCTTCAAAAAAGCTGGCATCGAAATCGATGAGCTTCAAGGTGTAGTACCCGTTTTGCGTGGGCTTTAAGATAAGGTTGTCGGGCTTTATGTCGGCATGAACTATGCCCGCATCGTGGATACAGCGAATGCTGTATAAAAGCACGCGCAAAAGAATGATCTTCTTCTCCATCGACAGCTCGGCGATCTCGCTTACCTTGGTCTTGCCCGTTTCCACCTTTTCGGTCACGATATAGTATCTGCTTTTGAAGCGGAAAAAGGAGCGAATGCCGATAATGTTGCCGTTGGTAGAAGCGTTTATCGCGGTGTAAAGCCGATTTTTGCGCTGCTCAAAGGCGGAGCATTCGCGCACGAGCGCAGTTCTCACCTCGTCGGATATCGGAGCCGATGCTTCGGGATAGACGGGGGAGATGAACTCCTTTATAAAATATTCATTTGAATTATATGTACAAAAACCCCAGCGTGCGTTGCCGCTGTTCTGACCGCGCAGGTCAGTTGTCAAACGGTATTTGCCTATATATTTTTCTTCCATTTATAACACGACCGATCAAAATGTTTTGTTTTCGTAAAATCAATACTGAATAAATGTGCGGCGGTAGTCCTTCCACATTTCGCGTGCCATCGCTTCAAACTCCTCGCCCTCGCAAAGAGAAAGTGCCTTCGCCTTTTTGGATATATGCTTTGCGCGCATTAAAAGCCTCTTTTTGAGCGTCTGAAAGCTCGGATACCCCGAGATCAAGAAGACGGCGGTGTAATCGTCGGACGCACATTCGTCCACGCGCGCTCTTATGTTTTCACGCCACTCGCGGCTGTCGGACGAAGCCATAAGCGAGGAAAGCAAAAATTCTTTCATCTTTATCGGAGTGCGGAATGATTCATAAAAGCCGTCGCTTGCAACTATCCAGACTCGCGGCAGTCTTGCCGATACCTTCCGCGAAAAGAAGATGAAATCGTCCTCGGCATTGACAGATCCGTAAAGGCGGCTGTCGCTTATGTAGTCATCGCCGTTTTTTTGCAGTCCGTCGTCGGAGGTAAGTATATGAAGTCCGCCGTTGTCAAGAGTGTAAAGGCGGCTGTCCCCTATCCACATAACCGAGCAGCCCGATTTTTCAACGGTTGCAACGCAGGCGGTAGTGGGAAGTGCTTTGACCATATCGGAGCGGAATTTCATCTCGCCGTTGAGGGCATCAAGACGTGCCCTTTCACGTCTGAAGGCCGTTTTGAGAGCCATTTCGTAAAGCTCGGGCGATATTTCATCGCCGATCGCGATTCCCTTGAGCGTTTCGGCAGCAAGGCGGGAGGCGATATATGCGCCGCTCGCGTCACCCTCCGACGGGTATCGCCGCGCGCCCAGTCCTCCGCATCCGTCAAAGACGGCCAGAACGGCGCGTCCGACGTGCCTTTCGGGCGAGATAAGTATCAATTTTGAGTCCTCTCCCCGTCCCTCGACCATTTCACCCGACACCGCAAAGGAGGCAAGGCGGATCGAATCGTTTCTCTTTTTCATAAAAGCAAGATCAGATAGTGTTGGTGATAGTCTCGATCATCTGCTCGTATCCGTGCTCGCGGAGTCCCTGACCCTCGAGAGTGGGAATATGGTAGACGTTGTTCCAGGTGTTGACTATCGAATTCCACCAATCGGCCTCGGGAGTAAAGAGCACGAGGCGTTTTGCATCGTTGTCGATATATTCGGAGGGCATTTCTCCGTTGCCCCACCAGCGTGAAAGCTCGTCAAAGGTCTTTGCCATCTTCTTGGGGTATCCAGGATTTGCCGCACCTACTCCAAGCTCGTGAGTGGGAGCATCCGACCATACGACGATGATCTGGCGGCGCTTCATTCCCTCGCGGTTCCACTGCGAGCGTATAGCGTATCCGATTGCCTCAAGTCCGTCCTCGGGGTCGTCGCCTCCTCCGATCGCCTCAATGGCATTGACGGTATTGGAAAATTCCGCTTCGTCGTTGGGCAGAGTGAAAAACTCGGTTGAGAGCATCGCATCGGCGCCGTCGGCTATGTAGTCACGGAAGGCGATGACCTTGATGCGCAAGGTATCGATGACCTTTCTCTTTCTTGTCATCGCGTCGGTCACGTCGGTGTAGAAATTGAGTGCGTTCTGCTTTACTATATCGATAATGTTGTCCATACTGCCTGTGGCATCGATAACGAACACCATATCTACGTTGTATTTGATCTTGTAATTGGAAGCCATGATATTTCCTCCGTATTTTTGTATATCCGTAATGTTAAGTTAGACGATTTTTATGTTAAAATGTTCCTTTTCGGCTTGATTCGGGATCATTCGACACCCTCTTCGCGCTCGCGAAGATAGGCGAGCACGCTTGACGAAAGCGAGGCGAAGCTCAAAAGGAGAATTATCGGTATAATGAGCGTGTAATTAAGGCCGTGCATCAAAAATCCGCCGCTTTGTCCGCCTATCGGTCGCATATCCGCCGAAAGGAGAGTCACAACGGCAGATATCAGTCCAAGACCGCTTAAAACCGCGCAGACGAGTCTCGGAACAGAGGCGATAAACGCGAAGATCGAATTAAGCATCACCGAGCAGAGCGCGATGATAGCAAAAATTGCAAAGGCATGGGGCAGATACTGTATAAAATCGAAAAAAGCGACCGTTTTGTCTGAAGATATCACCCTGACAGAGGGCAGCGCCCCCAAAACCAAAGTCAAAAGAGAGATGAAGGCCAAAGCTACCGAATACCAATCGATTATGTACTCGCGGCCGTCGCCTGGGACGGTTTTTCTTCTGCGATATCTTTTAAGCTTTTGCGGCCGTCTTATCTTTTGTACCCTTTCCAAATCCAATCCCCCCTTTTTATCATATTATACCATTTTTTAAAGTCGAAATCAACTGAAAGGCGGCGTTTGACATCGGTTAAAAAATATTTTTTTGTCACATAACGAATGAATCGGACAAAATTTCGTTAAGCGGTCTTTTGACAATCCCGTCCTTCCATTTGTATATCACCAAAAGCTCGGGTGCAAACTCGCTTAAGGTCTGGCGGCATATTCCGCAGGGCGAGCAGTTTTCTTCCCTTGCCGATGCAACGGCGATGGCTGTGAATTTTCTCCTGCCTTCGGAAACAGCCTTGAAAAGGGCTACCCTCTCGGCGCATACGGTTGCTCCAAACGATGCGTTTTCGATGTTGAATCCGGTGTAAAGCGTTCCGTCGTCGCATACCAAAACTGCGCCGACCCCGTAGTTTGAATAGGGGGCATACGCTTTCTTTGACACATCAAGTGCCATTTCGTAAAGCTCTCTGTCGGTCATTTTTATCCTCCAACAATAGTTTCTACAATTCGATTGTATCGTTACCGAGGGCAAAAGTCAAGGCATTACACATATTTGTTTACACTTTTTGAACAATGTCGTAACTATCGGATATTATAATTGATTTGTAGAGGGCAAAATCAGTCACCCGACAGCATTCCGAGCAGCGCCTCCTCGGCGGCGCGAATGGCGAGAACGGTGGGCTTATTGTATATTCTTCCGTCCGATACCGATTCGTAAAGCCCCTCTTCGAAAATGACTCCCGCTATGGTGGTGCAGTGATAGCCGTTTTTTGTCATCTCGACACACTCGGCCCCGCATTCGACCATCTCGGTCCAGTCCCGACCGTCGCATTCGGCAGTTATCAGATGCGCGAGAAGAAGAACGTCCCCGCGCGGCACTTCCGTCTTGGGTGTTTCGGTCAGCGCATTGACACATACACCGGCCAATGCGCCGATTATAATTAAAATTGCAAATAATTTTTTCATACCGCTATTTTTTGTTTTAAAAGCGCGATGCATTCATGGAAATTTGCGCGAAAAACGGATGGGATTTTTAAAAAATTCACATAAATATCAAGGAGTAAAATATGACCGACAGAGCAAAAAAATTACTCACAGAAGATCGATACGACATAAACGATCTTCTTGAGATCATGAGCATTCTGCGTTCCGAGGACGGATGTCCCTGGGACCGCGAGCAGACGCACGAGAGCATTCGCAAAAACTTTATCGAGGAAACTTATGAGGTTGTCGAGGCTATTGACAACGCCGACAGCGCTCTGATGCGCGAGGAGCTTGGCGACGTGCTTTTGCAGATCGTTTTCCACGCGAAAATGTGCGAAGAGGACGGCGAATTTGTATTCGATGACGTCTGCAACGACGTCTGCTCGAAGCTTATCGTTCGCCATCCGCATATATTCGGCGACGTTGAGGCCGACAACGCCGAAAAGGTGCTGGTAAATTGGGAAAAGATAAAGCAGGAAACGAAAAAACGCGAAAGCACCTATGAGATCCTCGACGGTATCGCAAAATCGCTCCCCTCGCTGATGCGTGCGCAAAAGATCGCAAAAAAGGCGGCAAAAGCGAACGTTTACACAATGCCCGACGAGAAGATGGATAAAGACGAGATCGCAAAGCGGCTTTTCGATCTTTGCGCCCTTGCCGAAAAGAACGGCTACGATGCCGAGGAAATCTTGGCAAAATATTGCGACGGATTTGTTGAAAAGCAAAAGTGATTTTTAAGACAAAAGCGGCTGCCTAAAGCGGACTTCCCATAAGGAAGTTTAATCTCTCTTTGTAGGGACCGAAGTCCTCGACGGTCCATTACAATAATTGCATTGCAGAAAACAAAAATTAACCCCGACGGATTTTTAATGGTCTGTCGGGGAATATTTATTTCCATCGTTCAATCAAAAAGTCTTTTTCTTTGGTTTCTTTCACTGAATATTGCTTTTGACATACAGAACAGAAGAATTCTATATGAGTAAATTTCATATTACCTTTTACAGTTATATCAGCAACTTCAAAATCATAGTTTTTTGCTTCTTCAGAATCAGAATGT
>JAZSMZ010000117.1:0-17952 GCA_045536155.1 Eubacteriales bacterium | reverse complement strand
CTCTCCCGAAGGGAGAGCCTATATTTGCCTCTCCCTTCGGGAGAGGTGTCACGCGAATGCGTGACGGAGAGGGCTACTGCCAGATACACCTTCGCGTGTCCGTATGATCAATTACAGATGACAATTATCCGTTTTCGCTCCCCGCAGGGGTGACAATTATCCGTTATTGCCCTCCGCAGGAGCGGACCAGTTGCCGTTGCGGAAGATGGGATATATCTTGCCGTCGGCACCGACGGCGTCGATGGAGAGGTCGGCCGAGCCGATCATGAAGTCGACGTGGATGATCGAATCGTTGATACCCATTTCGCGGCACTCCTCGAGAGTCTTTTTGTCGTAGTCACGCAGGCAATTGTTGAATCCCATGCCGAGCGCGAGGTGGCAGCAGGCGTGTTCATCGAAAAGGGTGTTGTAGAAGGTAATACCCGAATTGCGGATGGGCGAATCATAGGGCACGAGGGCGCATTCGCCGAGATATCCGGCATTTTCGTCCATTGCGATCATCTTGCGAAGGAGCTCTTCATTCTTCTCTGCCTTGCAGTCAACGGCTTTGCCGTCCTTGAAGGTGATGGAGAAGTTTTCGATAAGCTCGCCGCGGTAGGAAAGGGGCATCGTCGATACAACGGTTCCCTCTGCCTTGCCCTTCATAGGAGAGGTGAAGATCTCCTCGGTGGGCATATTTGGGTTGTATTCGACGCCTTCGATGGTTCTCTCGCTTCCGCCGAGGAAGAGGGCCTCGGGGATAAGGCCAACCGTAAGGTCGGTACCGTTTGACGATTTGTAGCGCAGTTCGGTGGCGCCGAGCGAATTGAGATATTCGCAGCGAGCTTTGAAATCTGCGTTGTGGTCCTTCCATGCCTGAACGGGATCGTCTCCGTCGGCGCGGGAGGTCGAGAGAATCGCTTTCCAAAGCATTTCAACTGCGGTGGATGCTCTCACACCGGGGAACACCTTTTTTGCCCAGGCAACGCTCGGAACTGCGGCGATACACCACTGATGGTGATTATCCATCTTGTCGCGGATAGGCTTTATGATGGGGTATCTCGCCTGGGAAACCTTTGAAACCTTCTTCTGATCGATGCCCTTGAGTCCGTCGGGATCCTCGGACAGAATGTGAATAACCGCGGGAAGAGTTTCTGCATTGTATTCAAGCTTTGCCTTTTCCCAATCGGTGATCTTCGAAAGAGTGGTATATGTTGCATGGCGGTATGTCACCTTTGTCAAAGGCTGATACGACCATTCTACTCTTACTCGTTTTGCGCCTGCGCGGTAGCATTCCTCGGCAAGCATTTTGATAAATTCGGGCTGATCGAGCTCGCAGTTGATGACGACCTCCTGACCCTTTTGCACGTTTGCGCCCATAACGGCGATCGCGCGCGCATATTTCTGAAGTACGCTCTTTTTCATGTCAGATATCCTTTCAAAAATTAATACGTTATCGATATTATATCACAAAAGGTACGCGAATTCAAGACAATTCGCGTCCTTTTACAGAAAGTACGATTCCGATTGCCCAAAGCAGGGCAATATTCGATGAGCCGCCGTAGCTCAAAAAAGGCAGTGTTACGCCGACAATGGGCAGAATGCCCGATGTCATGCAGACTACTTCAAGCGTTTGCCACATCATCCATGCACCGATGCCGATGCAGATAAGACGTCCCTTGCCGTTGGCACGGGAAAGCATGACGCGCACAATGATGAGTGTCAAAAGCAGTACCGTAAGCACTCCGATCACGCTGCCGAATTCCTCGCAGATGCGCGCGATCATAAGATCGGTGCAGCAGGCAGGAATTGCAGGAGACACTTCGGCTTTGCAAAAGCCTTTGCCGAAAAGACCGCCGTTTGATATCGCATTCATCGCGCTAAGCGCCTGCCAGCCATATCCGTAAGGATCACTTTTCGGATCGAATCCCGCAATAATTCTGACCTGGCGGAGGGGTCCCAGAAGATACCACACAACGGGCGACAAAAGGGCTGCCGACCCGATACAGACGGCAAAATAGCGCAATTTTACTCCGGCGCCGAAGAGCATGGTGACGAAGATCAGTAAATACACCGTTGCGGAGCCGACGTCCCCTTGAATCAACACCAAAAACACACCGAAAAATCCGTGCGCGAGCAGCAAAAGCAGCCTTTTCGGACGGTTTATTTCATCGGAGAAGGTTTTAATGTGGTAGGACAGCGTGATTATATATGCAATTTTGATATATTCGGAGGTCTGTATGTACAGATTTGTTCCCAAAACGGCAATCCAGCTTTTGTTGCCTGCTCCAACTCCGATAAAGAGGGGAGCAAGCAGGGCAATGACCGAGATCAGCCCCAAAGCGATCGACGCACGCAAGTCGATGCGCTCGAAATCGAATCGGTATAAAAGGAGCGCCCCGATAACACCGATCGCGATAGCAACTGTCTGCACCCATACGTCGGATATATGGACATTGACATCGGCTGACAGCGCCGCAGAATATATATTAACTACTCCGAAAGCGCACAGAAGCAGAACCGAGGCAAAAAGAAGCCAATCGAAGGATACTTTTTTCTCGGTGATCTGACTTATATTTGAGCTGTTCATGTTTTTCATTTGATTAATTGATCATAAATACATAGTGGGCCTGCAAAACAAGATGCAGACCCACGGTTCGTTTATAATTAATATGCTTTTGCCCAAAGAACCATGTGTTTTGCTTCTTTGCCGCAGCAAGCGCACTTTTCGCCGACGATCTTCTGATCGAGGGGGATGCAGCGCGAGCCGACGCCGGTCTGCTCTTTGATAGCATCTTCGCATGCCTCGTCGCCGCACCACATAGCGCGGATGAAGCAGTCGCCCTGCTCTGCAAGAACGGCTTTGATCTCGTCAACGGTTGTGCAGTCGAAGGTGCGGCTTTCGCGGTTGGCGAGCGCCTTTGCGTAAAGTCCGTCGCGGACGGCGGTAAGAGCATCGCGCACAGCATCTTCAAGTCCGTCAAGAGATGTAAAGGTCTTCTGACGGTCGAGACGGGATACGAGAACGCACTGGTTCGATTCGATATCGCGCGGACCGATCTCCAGACGGAGCGGAACGCCTTTCATCTCGTATTCGGAATATTTCCAGCCGGCGCTGTTGTCGCTGTCGTCAAGCTTTACTCTGATTCCTGCGGCCATAAGGCGGTTTTTGAGCTCGTTTGCCTTTTCGAGAACGCCCTCTTTGTGCTGAGCAACGGGGATGATGACCACCTGAATGGGGGCGATGGCAGGGGGAAGAACAAGTCCGTTGTTGTCGCCGTGTGTCATGATGACTCCGCCGATCATACGTGTAGTGCAGCCCCACGATGTCTGGAAGGGGTGAACAAGCTTGTTTTCTTTATCGGTAAAGGTGATGTCGAATGCCTTTGAAAAGCCGTCGCCGAAATAGTGAGATGTTGCGGCCTGAAGTGCCTTGCCATCGTGCATCATAGCCTCGATGCAATAGGTTGCCTCGGCACCGGCAAACTTGTCGCTTTCTGTCTTTTTGCCGTGGATTACCGGGATGGCGAGATCCTTTTCATGGAACTCGGCGTAGATGTTGAGCATCTGTTCGGTCTCGGCGATAGCCTCTTCGGCAGTTGCATGCATGGTGTGACCTTCCTGCCACAAAAATTCGCGTGTGCGCAAGAAAGGACGGGTGGTTTTTTCCCATCTTACCACCGAGCACCACTGGTTGTAGAGCTTGGGGAGATCTCTCCAGGAGCGGATGATATTCTTGTAGTGCTCGCAGAAGAGAGTTTCAGAGGTGGGACGGACGCAGAGCTTTTCTGTAAGTGGCTCTTTTCCGCCGTGAGTAACCCATGCAACCTCGGGAGCAAAGCCCTCAACGTGTTCTTTTTCCTTGTTAAGAAGTGATTCAGGAATGAACATGGGCATATATACATTTTCGTGACCTGTTGCCTTAAAGCGCGAATCGAGAATGCTCTGGATATTTTCCCAAACGGCATAGCCGTAGGGGCGGTATATCATGCATCCGCGGACGCTTGAATAGTCGATGAGGTCAGCCTTTTTTACAACGTCGGTGTACCATTGGGCGAAATCGTCCTCCATTGAGGTTATCGCCTCAACCATTTTCTTGTCGTTTGCCATTATTCTTAAACCGTTCCTTTTACATTTGAATTTATTTTATATTTTATATATGTAATAACTGATTATAATCGTTATTAGTTTAGCACAATTAATGCGCGGTGTCAAGGGGTTAGAGCAGTTCGGGCACCCGAATGGGAGCATCTTGGAATATTCTTCGTATGATGAACAATTGCTTATCGCGAACAGCTATCAACTTTTGCCGCCCTGCCGCAGGGCGGGAGCAAAATAACCAAAAATGGCGGTTAAAAATGTTAACTTTGGACGAAATTAAAATTTTTATGTGAAATTCCTTGACAATTAACAATTTTCGTGCTATAATAAAGACGTTCAGAGGGGAGGACAACAAAGAAGCCGACAAAGATGAAAAGCAGACAATGAGGCGGTCCCCCAAAGAAGCAGTTCATGAAAGGAAGTAGAGGTGAGATGTATATGGCAATGGAGCTGCGAAGCAATGTATGTTATCTGATACATAAGGAATACGTTCTGAACCAAACCCTGCCGTATCGCATCAAACGTATTCATTTATGCGCGTAGACCGCGCAGACAGTTAAGAGTTCCGACGGTCTATGCGCCGCAAGGACAATTGAATACGAAAAACACCGCATATACTTTTTGCAATCCGAATTGTTTTGTAAATGGACGTCCGCGGAGATTGCTGATCTGCCACGGCCCATTAATTTAGTGCATTCAAGCATGGATTGACGGATGCTAAAAAAGTATTTTTCACAAATCAGAATTTAAATACGTAGTTATAAAAAAGGTTAAAAGCTGAAAAAGCTGATGTTTTGATGCCGGCGTGTCACGATGACCGTGCGGCGTATATAGGTGAAGAAGTGTAATATATAAAAGCGAAAACACCGCAAAACTTTCATACGAATAAGAAATAATTAATTTTGTAAAACGAGGGACGTCGTAAAGAAGGCGTCCCTCATGTTTTTGGAAAAGAAAAAGGAGCTCCGCCGCAGGCGAAGCTCCTTTTTAGCTTCATATTCGTAAAATTAATATATCAAAACGGCGAATTGCCTATTACATTTCGTTGTAGCTCTATATTAATTCTATATATAAGCCCGTAGTCCGCATCTTGCGGCATTGAGCGATGAATATTACTGTAAAATGGGCATTGCTGATTTCGGAGAATTGCTCCGGGCAAAGTAGCATCAATTTACTTTGCGTAGTCGATAGCGCGGCTTTCGCGTATGACATTGATCTTGATCTGACCGGGATATTCAAGCCCTGCCTCGATCTTCTTGACGATCTCACGTGCAACAAGCACCATCTGTTCGTCGTTTACCTCTTCGGGCTTGACCATTATGCGGATCTCGCGTCCTGCCTGGATGGCAAATGCCTTTTCAACGCCTGCAAAGGAGGTCGAAATTTCCTCAAGCTTCTGGAGACGCTTGATGTAGTTTTCAAGATCCTCGCGTCTTGCACCGGGTCTTGCGGCGGAGATAGCATCGGCGGCCTGAACGATCATTGCAACGAGAGTTCTGGGCTCAACGTCGTTGTGATGTGCCTCGATAGCGTGGATAACGTCGCGGCTTTCCTTGTACTTGCGTGCAATGTCAACACCGATCTGGATATGCGAGCCTTCAACCTCCTGGGTCATGGCCTTACCGATATCGTGGAGCAGACCTGCGCGCTTCGCAATGGTGGAATCGACACCCAGCTCGTCGGCGATAATGCCGGCAAGGTGAGCAACCTCGATAGAGTGCATAAGTACGTTCTGACCGTAGCTTGTACGGTATTTGAGACGGCCGAGCAGACGTACGAGCTCGCCCGAAATGCCGTGAATGCCGATATCGAATATGGCCTGTTCACCGGCGGCTTTGATTGCGGCATCGACCTCGCGTTTGGATTTTTCAACGGTTTCTTCGATGCGTGCGGGATGTATTCGTCCATCCGAGATGAGTTTTTCAAGAGTGAGACGTGCAACCTCGCGGCGGATGGGGCAGAAGCAGGATACAGTGATCGCTTCGGGGGTATCGTCGATGATGAGATCGACTCCCGTGAGTGTTTCAATGGTTCTGATATTGCGACCTTCGCGGCCGATGATGCGTCCCTTCATATCGTCAGACGGCAGGGTAACTACCGAGACTGTCGATTCGGAAACATGGTCAGCGGCACAGCGCTGGATTGCAAGCGAAATAATTTCTTTTGCTTTTTCGTCGGCGTTTTCGCGCAGCTGCGATTCGATCTCGATGATCTTCATGGCAGCATCATGGCGGACGTCGTCTTCAATTTTGGAAAGCAGTTCTTCGCGGGCCTGGGCAACAGTCAGTCCTGCAATCTCTTCGAGCTTTGCAAGCTGCTGATCAATGGTCTCTTTGATCTTTTCTGCTTCTGTTTCGTTTTCTTTGATCTTACGGTTGAGAGTTTCTTCTTTATGCTCGAGCGATTCGAGTTTCTTTTCGATAGACTCTTCCTTGGTTTGCAGACGTTTTTCCATGCGTGTCAGCTCGCCGCGGCGCTCTTTGATCTCGCGATCGCTATCGTTTTTCTGACGTAGAATTTCTTCTTTTGCTTCGGGCAGTGCTTCTTTTTTCTTCTGCTCGGCCAGCTTTTCGCCTTCTTCAATAATCTTTGCGGCCTGAGCCTCGGCAGAGCCGATCTTGGCTTCGCCTATTTTACGACGATACTGAATACCGATGAAAAAGAATATAACCGAAAATACGATTGCCGTAATGATTGCTACTATTATAGCTTGTGCAGTAATGTTGAACACCTCCTTGACCATTTATAATTAATTGCTTTTAGTATATCTGCGAAATGTAAAATTTTTCTACTCTGGATCCGCGATGTTGAGGTGCACCGCGGCATGATGATACACTGTGGGCAGCATATACTATACCACAATACTACTATTTTAATATAAACGAAACGGTTTGTCAACAGAATATGTTGAACAAATCAAAAAAGATGGCATTTTTTCACGTGCACATATAATTTGCACACAAAATATTGTTTTTTTCGCCGCGGTGTGATATAATATACAGATTAAGATGAATCAATGCAAAAAGGGGCGGTATTACAGATGAACAACAGGATTCTGTGCTCGACCGGCACATATATCGGACCGGAAAACGGCTATGATTATCGCAAAATTCCCGCATACGCAAAGGAGCTGAGATGCGATGCGCTCGAGCTTATGATGCTCCATATATGGTATCCGTATCTCGACGACGTGAAAAGCTTTTTGTCGGCATCCGACTGCATCTTTGATGTTATACATTCAGACAAGAATATCGGGGTGCTCCTTTCAAACGGAGGCGAGGACGATTATGACGAGGCGATCCGCCTTTATGAGCTGAGCTGTCAGGTGGGCGAATGCGTCGGTGCGAAAAAGCTGGTGCTTCATCTCTGGGGTGGATATCCGAATTCGGACCGCGATATTGAGCACAACATCAGCGCGCTGGAACAGATATATGAAATATCGGCGCGCCATTCGCTTGAAACATTGATCGAAAACATTCCGTGTATGTATCACGATCCGCTTTTGCATTGGGATAAGATAACAGAAAAACACCCCGATGCCCGATTTATTTTTGATACACGATTCGGAGTGTTCCACGGACAGATGGACGAAATATTTGACCGCGGTTATTTTGACGGGCGCGTTTGCCATATGCATATTTCCGACTATGCCGGCAAGCAGGACGAGTTTAAGCGTCTGCGTCCCATACTTATGCCCCGCGAGGGAGCGATAGGCGAGCATTTCGACGATTATTTCGCCCGACTCAGTCCGATATATCACAACAGTATCACCCTCGAATCTCCCGCGCTTTACGAGGACGGCAGCGTAGGAGTTGATCGGCTCAACGCCGCGCTCGATTATATAAGAAAATCGACGAGGGGATAAAACCGACAAATAAATAACGGCAGAGATTTTTCTCTGCCGTTTTCTTTTATCCTCTTATAATTTTATGCACGATGGGTGCGCGTTTGCATTCGCTGTCGCTTATCGTGTAGGCGTTTGCCAATATCTCTTTTGCCTCGGCGAGGCTCTCAAGGCGATTTGTGTGCAGATAGAGCAATACGTCGCCCTCTTTGACGTAATCGCCCACCTTCTTTTCAACGGTTATGCCTGCGGCAAAATCGATGACATCCTCGGCGGTGTATCTTCCTGCGCCGAGAGCGGTCGATGCGCGTCCGATCGCCTCTGTTTCGATTGCGCCGATATATCCGTCGCGCTCGGCGACAAAGCCCTCGATTATAGATGCCTTTTCAAAGAGGGAGGGATTATCGACATAGCGCACGTCTCCGCCTTGGTTTTGCACCATCTGGCGGAACTTGCCGAGAGCCGAGCCGTCGGCGATGACCTCGTTAAGCTTTGCACGTGCCGATTCTTCGTCGGGGTAAAGGCCGCTCGAGGTGAGCATGAGGGTGGCAATGGTCATGCAAAGCTCGGTAAAGTCGTCGGGCCCGTTGCCCTTGAGCGTTTCTACAGCTTCGATAACCTCGAGAGAATTGCCCACCTCGTGTCCGAGCGGATTGCTCATATCAGTGACGGCGGCGACCGTCTTGCGTCCGTTTGAAAGACCGATCTGCACCATCTTTTCGGCGAGAGCGGTGGATTCTTCGACCGTTTTCATAAATGCGCCGCTGCCAGTTTTGACATCGAGCACGATTGCATCCGAATTTACGGCCAGCTTTTTGCTCATTATGCTGGCGGCGATGAGGGGGATGGAGGGAACGGTGCCCGTGACATCGCGCAGCTTGTAAAGCACTTTATCAACGGGGGCTACTGTAGTTGTCTGCCCGATTACCGAAATTCCGTCGCGTGAGACGTATTTTTTGAACTCATCGGCGGTAATGTTGACCGAAAAGCCGGGAATCGATTCGAGCTTGTCGAGAGTGCCGCCGGTAAAGCCGAGTCCTCTGCCCGACATTTTTGCAACCTTCAATCCGCAAGCGGACACCATGGGAGCAACAGCAAGCGTTGTTTTGTCGCCAACGCCGCCCGACGAGTGCTTATCTGCCACCTTTCCGCCCGCGAATCCGAGATCGACAGTGTCACCCGTTTCGGCCATTTTTCGTGTCAGGTGGGCGCTTTCTTCTTCGTTGAGTCCGCGAATGAAGGCGGCCATCAAAAACGCCGAGATCTGATAGTCGGGAAAAGAGTGGTTGGCAACTCCCTCGACAAAGAAGGATATCTGCTCCTCGGAAAGGGCCAATCCGTCGCGCTTTGCTTCGATTATATCAAGAATATGCATTTTTTACCTCGTAAATAATTATTATAAACAGATAAAACGAAAGCGTGAAAATCGGTGTGCTGCTTGAACTGAGATTTTCACGCTTGCTTTTTTACTTAGTTTTCCTCTTTCAACAGAGGGAGATACTTGAAGAAATAGTCAAGTCCCGACCAGAGTGTCATTACGAGCATGACGACGGTGGTAAGATAGCTTAAGATCATGTGAGTGTCGATTTGAAAAATGGCGCAGATAACGCCTTCGAGCAGGACGGTGAGCAAGCAGACTATCTGTGTTACCGTTTTAACCTTGCCCAGCCATGCAGCGGCGATGACCTTGCCTGCCTTGGAGGCGGCGATCATGCGAAGCGAGGTTATGGCAAGCTCGCGCATCGTTACGATAAAGAGAGCCCAGCCGAACACGCAAAGGAAAAGGCTGTTGCTGCCGAAGCGGATCATGATGGCGATCATTGTGCCGATGACGAGCATTTTGTCGGCAAGCGGGTCGAGGAATTTGCCGAAATCGGTTACGAGATTATACTTTCGTGCGATCTTGCCATCGAGCATGTCGGTAAGTGATGTGATTCCGAAAAGGGCGGCGGCAACAAGTCGCCAGAGGATATCGCCCGGGAAGATCGGGAAAATTATCGATACCATAACAAAAGGCAAAAGTATCATTCTCAGAATCGTCAATTTATTAGGTAAATTCATTTTCATTTTCTGACTTTTCCTCCAATACTTAAAGCGCTTCGCCGATCACATCGTAATCGAGCGTTTCTTTGATTTTTACGCGGACAAACGAGCCCTCGGCTATCTTTGCAGGAGCGGAGAAATAGACCTTACCGTCGATTTCGGGAGCATCGGCATAGCAGCGTCCGAAGTGCATTTCGGATACCGGATCAAAGCCCTCGCAAAGAACGGTGACCGTTTTGCCGAGCTGCTTTTCGTTGTATTCCTCGCTGTTGCGAAGCTGCATGGCCATGAGGATATCGAGTCTGTCCTGCTTTGTCTGCTCATCGATCTGATCGGGCATCTTTTCGGCGGGGGTGTCCTCCTCGGGCGAGAAGGTGAAGGCGCCGAATCGCTCAAACTTTACATCGCGGATGAATTCGCAAAGCTCGTCGAAATCCTCTTCCGTTTCGCCGGGGAAGCCGACGATGGCGGTCGAACGGATAACGATGTTGGGCATCGCCTCGCGCAGACGGGAGATGGCCGATTTGATCATTGCGCTGTCGCCGTGACGGTGCATGGCTTTGAGTATTTTGTCCGAAATATGCTGAATGGGCAGATCGATATAGGGAACGATCTTCGGGTTGTTCTTCATTTCGGCAACAAACTCGTTGGTTATCTTGTCGGGGTAGCAATAAAGCATTCTTACCCACGGAATATTTGTGGCATCGGTAATTGCGCGAAGCAGCTTGGGCAGGGCGTATTCGCCGTAAATGTCAAGACCGTAGCGCGAGGTGTCCTGCGCTACGATGACAAGCTCGCGAATGCCGAGCGCATCAAGATCCTTTGCCTCGGCGACGATATCCTCGATCGTTCTCGAACGAAAATGGCCGCGGATGTCGGGAATAGCGCAGTAGGAGCAGCGGTTGTCGCAGCCTTCGGCGATCTTAATGTATGCCATAAAGTCGCCCGATGTGACGACTCTTTCTCCGCCCAGCGGCATCTCTTCGATGGGGGGCAGGGACACGTATTTTTCCTTTGCTTCAACGGCTTTTATCGCATCGACAATGTTATGCAGACCTGCGCATCCGACGATGGCATCAACCTCGGGCAGCTGCTCGAGCACCTGCTCGCGGTAGCGCTGTGCCATGCATCCGGTGACGATAATTCCCTTCAGCTTTTTCTGGCGAAGCCAATTCGCATCCAAAATATTGTCGATCGATTCCTGCTTTGCGCTTTCGATAAAGGCGCAGGTGTTGATGATTATGATGTCGGCGTCGATGTCCTCCGAGGTGATCTCGTAGCCTGCCGAGAGAACGTCGTGGAGCATGACCTCAACGTCTATCTGATTTTTGGGACAGCCGAGTGAGATGAATCCTATTTTAGTGTTTGACATAAGTCCTCGTGTTACTCGTGTGATATGTATTTAAAAATCATCTTCCGATGAAAATGCGCGCTTGATGTCGCTGTATGAGTGGCCGTGGCGGATAAGGTATGCACGCGTTTTTTCGTCGCCCACTCCGCCCCGCTTTTCAAACATGCGGCGGCAGGCATCGTAAAAATCGATGCCCTCGAAATCGTACGAATCGATAACGTCCCGCCGAAATCCCTTCTGATGAAGCTCGGCGATAACTCGTGCCTTTCCGTACATTTTGAACTTTACCAGCGACCGCACGGCAGAATCTATCATGCGGTTTTCGTCCAGATAGCCTTTTTCGATAACGTAAGTGCAGGCGTAGTTGACGGCGTCGGGCGAAAAGCCCTTCTCGGCAAGCTTTCTTTTAAGCCTTCTCTCTGTGTTGTCGGCATAGGCAAGTATATTCATTGCCGTTTTCAGCGCACGCTCGTTTTCACTCAGCGTGCTCTTTTTTTTGCTCCCGTCGGATAACTTTTCGGCCGCTGCATCGGCAGGCATTTCAAAAAAATCATCATTTTCGGGTGTGACGGCAGAAAATTTAATCGCTTTGCTCAATTATTCACCTGCGGGCAGGGAGAGTTCAACATCGTCGTCATCGTCGTCGCTGTCGGCGGCTGATACCGCGAGAAGCTCGTCGACCTTGTCGCGCTCGGCGCGGATCTTTTCCTCTACCTCGGCGGCAATGTCGGGGTTTTCCTCGAGATACTTGCGGCAGTTTTCCTTGCCCTGCGCGAGGCGGCTTCCGTTGTAGGAGAACCATGAACCGCTCTTTTCGATTATTCCGAGCTCCGAACCGATCTCAACAAGCTCGCTTGTCTTGGAAATACCCTCGCCGTAGAGGATGTCGAATTCTGCAACCTTGAAGGGGGGAGCAACCTTATTTTTGACTACCTTTGCCTTAACGTGCGAGCCGTAGGATTCGCTTCCGTTTTTGAGGATCTCGGCACGGCGGATCTCGATACGGACAGATGCATAGAATTTCAGCGCGCGTCCGCCTGTGGTGGTTTCGGGATTGCCGTACATAACACCAACCTTTTCGCGGAGCTGGTTTATGAATATAACTACACAGTTCGATTTTGCAATAGCACCCGAGAGTTTACGAAGTGCCTGCGACATAAGGCGTGCGTGCAGACCGACGTGGGAAGAGCCCATGTCGCCGTCGATCTCCTGCTGGGGAACGAGGGCGGCAACCGAGTCGACAACGATAACGTCGACAGCGCCCGAGCGGAGCAGCGATTCGGTGATCTCGAGCGCCTGTTCTCCGCTGTCAGGCTGGGAAACAAGCAGATCGCTCGTGTCAACTCCGAGAGCCTTTGCGTATGTAGGATCGAGCGCATGCTCGGCATCGATAAACGCGCCGATACCGCCCTGCTTTTGCACTTCAGCAACGATGTGGAGCGCAACGGTGGTTTTACCTGAAGATTCGGGACCGAATATTTCAACAATTCTTCCCTTGGGAACTCCTCCGATACCGAGGGCCATATCAAGGGAAAGCGAGCCGGTGGGAACAGCGGTGACATTCATGTTCGCGTTGTCGCCAAGCTTCATAATGGCACCCTGACCGTACTGCTTTGTTATAGCGGTAATGGCGGTATCAAGCGCTTTTCTTCTTTCCTCTGAATTGGTCTGGGGGATAAGTTCAATGGGCTTTTTTGTGCTCTTTGATGCTTTCATAATATGTGATCCCTTTCAATTTCTTTCAATTTAAGGTACGTTTTATGCATTTGATATAATTATAACTCATTACAGCGATTTTTACAAGGGGAGGCGGTTAAAAATATAAAAATTTACAGAGCTGCAAGCCGTACCGTTTTTATTTGTGTGGCTATATTATATACCAATATAATAGGAATGTCAATAGAAAACGCCAATATTATTGTATCGAGCGAAATAAAAATGCGGCAGAGGGGTAAAAAACGATCGGGTATGCGAGTCATACCCGATCGTTTGGCTTTTATTTAGCTGTCGTTCTTTCGTAAACGGTCTTGACCTGCTCGGCATCCATTGCATAGGAGTAGAGATTGAAATCTGCAACGGTGCAGTATGAAAGAGATTCGCATTCACCTGCGCCGTCGGGTGATGAGCCGAAGCAAATGTATTGCGCTGTTTCGGTGGGCAGGAGAATCGTGTTTTTCGTTTCAATCTCATCTGCAAGCTCGCCGTTCAGGTAGAGCGCAAGGGTTGAGCCATTGTATACAGCGGTGACATGGTAATATTCGTCAACGGTATATTCAAATCCGATATTTTTGAAGCGGAAGCGTGCATCGCTAAGACGGAAATCAACGGTTCCCTTACCGTTTTCAAAAGCGGAGGCGGTCAGTCCGAAGGCGGCATTGTGCTGCGCCGATATTATCGGCAGATAGGAGGTGCCGGGTGCGGCATCCACTTTGAAATAGGCCTCAAAAGTCATTTCGCTGCTGATGAATTTGGAGTAGTGTGTGTACGGACCTGCTTTTACGGTGCTGTCCGACGTTCCGTCAAAGGTGATGACGTTTTTGCCGATGCTCTCGTCATAGCTGATTACGGGAGTTTTGGTTGCAATAAAGGGGAAGTCAAAGGGCGCGGCGTTTGAAATTCCGCTTTCGGTAATGACGGTATCAACAAGATCGGCTTTCAGATCAAGCGAGTAGTTGGTTATTGAAAAATCGGAGCTGATCGGCTGCGAATAGAGGGTATCTTCGGATTCGAGGATGTTTGACGAATACGGATTGTTCATCGCGCGGACAGAGACGGTGTACTCACGTCCGGGAACTAAAGTGGGGACGTTTACGCTGAGGGGCGTTTCATGATCTGAAAGGAAGTATTTGCAACCGCGGTGAAGCTGCGCGGCAACATTGCCTTCGCTGTCTTTAACGGTTACTTCGTATACCTTGCCGAGAAGCGAGGCTTCGGCAACGGGCGGGAATGTGACCTTCACTTCATCTACGGAAACGGGTGTCACGCTGACGGATGCATCGTCGGCAAAGAAGATGTCATCAGATGTAAAGTGGTTTTTCGTGTATACAAAATTCTCTTTATCCCATGACTCAAACAGCCAGGTGCGGCCGACGAATTTGTCCTGGTAAATATCCCAGCAGCGCATCTGCATACGGTTTTGGGCATCAACCTCGACAAGCCAGCACTGTGCATTGCTTTCGTTGTCATATTCTATGTCTCCATCGCCTGAGTAGGTAGGCAGATGGAACTGATAGAGCGAGCCGACATGGATTCGGGTGAAATCACCCTGTGTCACAGAACGCTCGTCGTGAAGGATAGAATGAGTGTGTCCGGTAAAGAGGACAACATTGTCATATTTTTTTGTAATGTCCCAAAGCGAGCTTATCGCAGGATCTTCAGATCCTTCAACGGGAGGATTGCCAATGTGATTGATAACGAAAACGGGCTTCTCACCCTTTCCGTCGGCAACCGCCGCGGATATCATCGAATCGATCTTCTTGGCCTGAGCGGCAGAGATGCTGTATCCGTTCAGATCATCGGCGGCGATGATGAAGTGGTAGCCGTTTATAACGGTGTCGCTTGTGGATGCGCAGTCGGTGAATATCTGCTCAAACAGACGGACACTCTCTTCTGCGTGCTTGTAATAGTCGTGGTTGCCCATGGCGATAATCTGCTTGACATCGTCGGGCATGTATTCGTCAAGCACCTTTTTGGCATCGAGCCACTGCTCGGTCCAGCCGTTATCGGCGATGTCGCCCGTGATGACGACGGCATCGAGCTTGTCGTATCCGCCGGCGGAGTATTCGCTCAGACGCTTGATCATCATTGCAAGCTTTGTGGAATTATCCAGCGCGGTGTTTGTTATGTGAATGTCGCTGGTGACCGCAAAACGCAGTACCGGGCGGAATTCGTCAGTTTCTTCAATGATTTTGGCTGAAGTTGTATCGCCGGTGATATCGTTGGTGCCGCTTTCGGGAGCGCAGGAAACAAATGTGCCCAAAAGCATGAGCAGAACGAGTAAGGCTGATATTGTCTTTTTCATATCGTGACCTCTTTCGGGTTTGATGTATATGTGGAGTATAATATGGCCAAAGTTATTTGTCAACAAAATTATTTTGCTTTTATTATTTGGTCATTCTTTCGTAAGCCTTTGCTACCTGCTCGGCATCCATCGTATAGGAGTAGAGATTAAAGCCTGCAACGGTGCAGCGGGAAAGTGATTCGCATTCACCTACGCCGTTTGGCGAGGCACCAAAGCAGATGTACTGTGCCGATTCGGTGGGCAAAAGAATTTCATTTTTCGTTTCGATCTCGCCTGCCTTCTCGCCGTTGACGTAAAGGGCGAGATTTGAGCCGTTGTATACCGCCACAACGTGATAGTACTCGCCGACGGCATATTCAAATCCCACGTTTTTGAAGCGGAAGCGGGCATCGCTGAGACGGAAATTGATCGTTCCCTTACCGTTTTCAAAAGCGGAGGCGGTCAGTCCGAAGGCGGCATTGTGCTGCGCCGATATTATCGGCAGATAGGAAATCCCGGGTGCGGCATCCACTTTGAAATAGGCCTCAAAGGTGAATTTCTTGCCGATGAGGTAGGAATATGGAGTGTAGGGACCCACTTTTACGGTGCTGCCCGACGTTCCGTCAAAGGTGATGACGTTTTTGCCGATGCTCTCGTCATAGCTGATGATGGGAGAACCGCTTGCAGTGACGGAGAGGGCAAAGGGAGCTTCGTTCGAGATGCCATTTTCGGTTATCTCGATGCACGCGAGATCGGGTGTAAGGCTCGACGGATAGTTGGAAAGAGAAAAGTTTGCGGTTATGGGCATTGAATAAAGGGCGGCCAATTCGTTTATTTGCGATTGGAAGAGGGGATTTATGGCACGAACGACGGCATTGTAGCTTCGTCCCGGCTCAAGATCGCGTACCGTTACGCTTAAAAGTGTGTCGGGACCCGTTCTGAAATATTCGCATTGCTTATATATCTTCGTAACCGTCTGCCAGTCCTCGTCGGTTATCTTTATCTCGTAAAGCTTGCCGAGAAGGGAATTCTCGGATACGGCAGGAAAAGTGACGGTAACTGCATCGGGCGCAATGGGAGCTACGACGACCGATGCGCTGTCGTCAAAGAAAATATCGTCGGACTTGTAACGGTCCCGAGTGTATACGAAATTTTCCTTTCCCCACGCTTCGATCATACGCGTCTGACCGACGAATCTGCCTTGTATAACGTCCCAGCAGCGCAATCTCATTCTGCTTTGCGCGTCAAGCTCAACGATCCAGCACTGAGAATAGTTTTCATTGTCGTATTCTTCAAAGTATTCTCCGCCGGTGTAATCGTCCATATGATAATTGTAGACTGCGCCCGTGTGAATGCGGGTGAAATTTTCTTGAATTACCGAGCGCTCATCGTTTGTTACGGCGTGTGTGTGGCCCGAAAAAAGAACGGTGTTGTCGTATTTGCTTAAAATATCATAAAGCGAGTCAAAACCGAGGCTGTTGGGCGTGATAATGGGGGAATCGCCGAGGTGGTTGATTACGAAGATCGGCTTGTCGGGACCGCTGTCGGCAACCGCCGATGCGATCATCGAATCGATCCTCTCGGCTGCGGCTGCGGTCATGTCGTATCCGTGGATACCGTCGTCGGATGCGAGTATGAAATGATACCCGCCTATAACGGTGTCGCTTATCGAGGCGCAGTCATGGAATACCATGTCAAACACCTTTTGACTTTCCGCTCCGTGACCGTGATCGTGGTTGCCCATTGCGAGCAGCTGTCTCGTTTCGTTTGGCAGATGGCGGTCGAGAAGCGATTTTGCCACTCTCCATTGATCGAGAATGCCGGTATTGCCAATGTCGCCCGCGATGATCATCGCGTCGAGACGGTCGTATCCGTCGTGCCCTGCCTTGGCGTATTCGGCAAGCTGAATGAGCATTTTTTCAACCTTGGCGGCATTGTTCGGTATTTCGGGATATATGTGAATATCGCTCGACACCGCAAAGCGCAGCACAGGGCGAAATTCGCCCGATTCTTCAACGTTTTCTGCCGATGTTGTATCGACGGCGATTTCGTCGCCGGCGGTTTCGTCGTTGCCTCTTTCGGGAGCGCAGGAAACAAATGCGCCCAAAAGCATTAGCAGAACGAGTAAGACGGACAGTATCTTTTTCATATCGTACCTCATTAAAGCTTCATTGCAATCGATTTTATACCGAAAGTTTAACATGAACGAAATGTATTTGTCAAGAAAAATGAAGATATAACCGATAAAAATCCAAATAAATCGAGAGCGCAAAAAGCTGACCTTTTTAGCGCGTCCCAAAAAAGAAAAATCCGAACCCCATCAAGTGATAAGGCTCGGACTATTGCCGCTGGTGCAGTGAACAAAGAAAAATCCGAACCCCATCATCGTGAGATGAGATTCGGATTTCTGACGTCGCCGCCCGATTTTTGGGGGGCAGTTACACCGTCAACAAGATTCACAATAGCAACTGCAAATTCAAAAGATAAGTCAAGTAATTTGTTTTCGGACATAAACGCACCTTCCTTCAATGTAATTATATCATAATTTGTTGTGATTTTCAATGATATATCGCTTGTGCGATATGATATACGGTGCTGCCGTATGAAATACTCGCTTCGCAAGCATGATATAAT